>JBCBZE010000109.1:0-9305 GCA_039815505.1 Bacteroidota bacterium
GAAGTTATTTTTTTGTAAAACAAAGGCTACATTAATGTAAAGCACGTATAAAAATGGTCCGTTTTACATATTTTCCTACCAACCATACATGAAATTACCCCATTAGCACAATTTTTTAAGAGGCATTTATCCAATACTACTAATTTTGATTAACTTAACCCTAAGTTATGTTAGAAGCGGTATTAGTAGACGATGAAATTAAGGCACTCCAAAGTTTATCTTGGGAGTTGACCAACTTTAGTGACGAGATCAACGTAGTTGCATCGTTCACCGATCCTTTCGAAGCCTTGGGTCATTTGGAGAAGAATACACCGGATTGTCTTTTCTTGGACATAGAGATGCCAACAATGGATGGATTTCAGTTTATCCAGAAATTAAACAATAAAAACTTTCCTGTGGTTATCACAACCGCTTACAATCAATATGCGATTAAAGCATTAAAGAACGAAGCCATCGACTATTTGTTGAAACCTATTGATTCCGATGATTTGAGAGATACTATCCTTAAAATAAGAAAGTTTAATTCCAAGAGCTTTTCCGCCGAAAAACTGGAAAAAATTCTATTGAATTTTAATTCCAATTCCGCTCACAAAAAAATAACCATAAATACAGATGGGAAGTTATTGTTTTTTGAAAGCGACGATATCCTTTATGCGGAATCTGACGGTAATTATAGCACCATATATTTGGCCAATGGGCAAAAAATAGTACTGACAAAAAAGTTAAAAGAAGTCAATGAACTCCTACCTCAGGACATCTTTTTTAGAATACATAATTCATATATCATCAATTTAAACAAAATAAAGGAGTTCCTTAAAACGGACGGATATGTTATTTTACAATCCAATCATAAAATACCGGTCTCCCGACAAAAAAAGTCGGACTTTTTGGATTTGTTATAATGTATCTTTATGCAACGAAACCTGGGCAAAGCTACGTATCTCTCAAAATTTAATTCTTCAAGATTACATATAGGAATAAGCCTTATTCTATTCATTTTCTTAGTACCCTACTTTGGTCATTCCCAACTAATTCCCGAAACTTTTAAAAAGCAAACGGATAGCCTTATAAAAGCTGCGCCAAAAACCTATAAGGAGTTGGATGCGGTCCTACGACCCAATCGAAGGGACACTGTCTTGATGAATTACTTCATAAATGCTGCCATCAATAAAAATTATTTGGACGGGCAAACCTATGCCTTTAATCAATTAGGCACCAAATACCGGAATATTTCAAAGTTTCAAAAAGCTATAGAAATGCATAGAAAAGCATTGGAAGCAGCTATTGAAGGCAACAATATAGAGTTTAGGATTTTTAGCCTTAACATGCTAGGTGTGGTTTATAGGAGAAACGATGCTGTAAAGACCGCCTTGGACTATAGCCAAGAGGCCTTGGAACTTGCCGAGAGCATTGAAAACCCATCGGACGGCATTAAAAGGAGCATCAATGTATCGCTCAACAGCATGGGTAATATATACCAGGCGCTTAAACAGTACGGCCTAGCTATAGAACAGTTCAAAAAATCCATGAAATTAGAGGAAGAACTGGGTAATATCAGGGGGCTGGCGATCAATCAACAAAATATTGGGGAATGTCTGGAAGAACAAGGCAAATTAGATGAAGCCCTGGAAAATTATAAAATTGCGTTGGCCTATGATGAGGAAATAGCATCAGAAAGAGGGATCGTCATCTGTAAAAATAGTATTGCACAAATTTTCATCAAACAAAATAAACTTAATAAGGCCTTGGAAATACTGGAACCTAACCTAAACGCTTCCAAGGCAACGGGCGACATGCATATTACCTCTTTGGTATATATTAACCTAGGATGGTCTTTAATGATGTTGAAACGTTATCAAGAAGCTAAACAAAATTTGGTCCAAGGCCTTGAGACGGCCAAAGCGTTCAACTTCCCAAGAAACATATCCAAAGGATATTATTTATTGTCCGAGTTATCCAAAAAACAAAGGGACTATAAAAACGCTTTTGAGTACTATGAAAAAGCAAAACTATATGATGAGAGAGTGACCAATGAACTTAATTTACGTTATGTAAACGATATGATTTTGCGGTATGACACCCAGAAAAAGAGCAATCAGATCGAGGTACTCGCCAAAGAAAACGAGATTGTAAAATTAAAACTTAGGAAAAATAGAACCACTCTTCTCATTAGCGGCATTGCCCTAGGTTTACTGGCAGGTATCCTTTATATCCTATATCGACAGTACCAGCTTAACAATGAAAAGAAATTGTTGACCTTGGAACAAAGTATGCTTCGCAGTCAAATGAATCCACATTTTTTGTTCAATTCCTTGAACTCCATAAAACTATACATTATAAATAATGAACAAAAGAATGCGGTTCATTATCTAAACAAGTTTTCCAAATTAGTACGCAAAATACTCGAAGCTTCTTCTCTAAAGGAAATTCCCCTGGCGGAAGAATTGGAGACGGTAGAACTTTATATGAACATTGAGAATATTCGCTTCTCCAACGAAATTAGTTTTGAAATCCTGGCAGATGAGACCTTGGATGTCCACACTACAAAAATCCCGTCACTTATCTTACAACCCTTCTTGGAAAATGCACTGTGGCATGGTCTCTCTTCAAAAGAAGGCGAAAAAAGGGTTTCTTTGGAAGTAAAACAAGAAAACAAAGGGTTTATAGAAATTGCGATAGTCGACAATGGTGTAGGGCGCGCGGTAGCCGAAAAAATCAAAGAGCGAAAGGTTCTAAAACGAAAATCTGTAGGCATTGCCATTACCAAGGAACGTTTGGCCAACTTTTCAAAAGACTATGAAAATTCCTTTAGCTTGGAAATTGTAGATCTATACCATGAAGATGGGAGTGCTAAAGGGACTAAGGTAGTCCTTGGAATTCCTACTATTTAAGGTATTCAATGGCAACTTGTTCCAACTCGGCATACCACGGTTTTCCAAATTTTCGGATAAGCGCTTCTTTTACAAATTTATAAATAGGTACCTTTAATTCCGATCCCAAGCTGCAGGCAGGGTCACAAATTTCCCATTTATGATAGTTCACCGCGGTAAGTTCGGTATACTCTCTTATCCTAACGGGGTACAGGTGACAGGAAACCGGTTTTTTCCATGTAACCGCTCCTGCATTATACGCTTCTTCAATACCACATTTTGCCGTGCCGTTATCCGAAAAAACAACATAAGCACACTCACTACCATTTACCAAAGGAGTCTCCCATTCACCGTCTTCGCCTTTGACAAAAGCTCCTACATCCTCGATTACCCCTATTCCCTCTTTTCGTAAAAAAGGTTTTACTTTTTGGTAGATATCCACTAGAATCTCCGTTTCCTTTTCCTCTAAGGGAGCCCCTGCCTCGCCGTCTACACAACAAGCGCCTTTACAAGCGTTTAGATTGCAAACAAAATCCTGTTCAATAATTTCTTCCGATACTATAGTTTTTCCTAGTTGGAACATATCAATTTTCCTTGGGACAAAGATACTTTTTTGATCAATAATCAAGCAACGATTTATTTTCTTTATAAAGCAACCTAAAACATGTATTTAAACGTAAATTTGCCGCGCTATGCAAACTGTTATTTATGAATTTTGATGTTAAGGAAATTATTACGGCCAGTATGATTCTTTTTGCTGTTATCGATATATTGGGAAGTGTACCCATTATCATAGGCTTACGCAATAAAGTGGGACATATTCAGTCTGAAAAAGCATCTATAGTTGCGGCGTGTATAATGGTCGCTTTTTTGTTCGTGGGGGAGCGGATTTTAAATTTAATCGGTATAGATGTCAATTCGTTTGCCGTTGCCGGAGCATTCGTGATTTTCTTTTTGGCCATAGAAATGATTTTGGGAGTTTCCCTATATAAAGACGACGCTCCGGAAAGTGCATCGGTTGTTCCCATTGCATTCCCATTGATCGCAGGTGCCGGTACCATGACGTCTATCCTATCCTTAAGGGCAGAGTATTACGTGGAGAATATTGTAGTGGCCATCATTGTGAACATTATTTTTGTGTATCTTGTATTAAAATCATCCCTACGCATAGAAAAAATATTGGGAAAGAGCGGACTTGGTGTTATTCGTAAGGTCTTTGGTGTTATTTTATTGGCCATTGCGGTAAAGTTATTCGCCGCCAACATTAATCAACTTTTTTAGAGTTTGTAAAACCAGTAAACAGCTATTGAAATGAACAAAACCCTTTCTGTAGTACTCATAATTTTGGCAATAGGCCTAATTGCCTATAACGTGACCTTGGTAGATTTTGAAAATCCTTTTGAGGGCAACAGTACCATTGCCCTTATAGGTATTGTGGCCTCTCTTTGTGCCATTGTCTTGCTATTGATATTCATTACTTCGAAAAAAATACAGAAAAAGGTAGACAAAGATTAGTTATTCGCCTCTATTTGTTCTGCCTCCTGCTGGCTTATAGTGGGGCGATCTAACTCTAGTACCCTTTGCAGCATGGTATCACCTGAACTCTTAATTTTTGCGTACGCATTCGGAGAGTATAATTGTTCCGCTAAAGCAGCTTTTAGATATAGCTTTATCTTATCTTCAAAAGCATAGAAATCCATCTTTAATTTTCTAGCAATAAAGTAATCCACAAAGGACTCGAATAAAATATCGTCTACCCTAAACGTATCTATAAACTCTTGTTTGGTGTAATTATCATATCTGGTCCTATCCTCTTCCAAATGGTCAAAAATAAAACGGGAAACATACCCTCTACTTTCCATACTCTCCACTGCTTCCTCCTCGTTGGTACCTATAGGTACAAAAACATCGGGAATAATTCCACCACCTCCATAAACAGTTTTTCCTTTTGGTGTAGTAAACTTCAGTGAATCGGCAACTTTTATACTATCCACAGATACTAATTCCCCACTGTGGTAACGATCGGTGAACTTTTGGTAATAATCCTTATTTCCATTTTTATACGTTTTTTGGATAGAACGTCCGGTAGGGGTATAATATCTAGAAACGGTTAATCGTACTGCAGAACCATCACCTAACTCCATTTCTCGTTGAACCAACCCTTTGCCAAAGGAACGGCGGCCAACAATAGTACCAATATCATTATCCTGCAGCGCTCCGGCAATGATTTCACTTGCGGAGGCCGATCGCTCATTGATCAACACATAAACAGGCTTGTCTTCAAAAACACCTTTATCGGTAGCATAGATTTTATTTATTTTCCCTTTTTTGTTCTTTGTGAAAAGAATAAGCTTGTCCTCTTCCAAAAATTCATCGCACATTTGTTCTGCTATTCCCAAATACCCCCCTGGATTATCCCGTAAATCCAACGCGAGCTTCTTTGCTCCGTGTCGCTGTAGGTTCCTAAGCGCCGATTTAAATTCTTTGTAGGTGGTCTCCGCAAAACGGTTAACCTTTATATAGCCTATGTCCGAGGTGAGCATATAATACGCCTCTACACTTTTAATAGGAATCCGATCTCGACGCACGGTAACATCGAATGTTTTATTTTCATGCTTGCGATACACCTTTAATTTAACGGATGTCCCTTGCTTGCCCTTTAATTTATCTATTATGACCTCATCTGGCATTCTTTTTCCATACAATGTATCATTGTTTGCCATTAGAATGCGATCTCCGGGCCGTATGCCCTTTAAAAAACTTGGCCCATTTTCAATAGTACGTATTACGGCAATAGTATCCCTATAACTATAAAAACTGATTCCTATGCCAACAAAATCGCCCTTCATATTTTCCGAAACCTTATCCATATCCTGTTTGGATATATACACGGAATGGGGATCCAATTTATCCAGAATATTGTTTACGGTAACATCGACAATACTGTCCGTGTCAATTTCATCCACATATTCGTAATCAATATAATCTATGAGCCGATTAAGTTTGTCTTTCTTGGAGTTAGTGGTAAACAGTTTTTCCGGAGAATCATTAAAATGTAACTTTCCACCTATAAAAATCCCAACGGCAAGAGCCAAAGCGATAATAGTGGGCCATATATAGTTATTTATTTTTTTCATGAACTGGGACAATATTAAAAAACCTGCTCCTGTATCGGCATATGTACAATAACTATACCAGCTCTTTCTAAAAATCGTAAACCGGAATCATCCTTATAGGCCGTTTGATATACCACACGTTTTATGCCGGATTGATGGATCAACTTGCTACATTCCCTACATGGAGATAGGGTGATGTAAAGCGTAGCACCTTCACAGGACTGTGTGGATGCGGCTACTTTTGAAATAGCATTGGCTTCAGCGTGTAGCACATACCATTTGGTATACCCCTCTTCATCCTCGCAAATATTTTCAAAACCCGTAGGGGTTCCATTATAGCCATCGGATATAATCATCCTATCCTTGACGATTATTGCCCCCACCTGTTTGCGTTTGCAATAGGAAAGCTTAGCCCATTCCTGGGCCATGCGCAAATATGCCATATCGTATTTTCGTTGTTTACTTTCCTTCATCGGTCAATTGGCAAAACACTAATATACCCGCTTTGGAAAATTCCCACAACCTTAAACGGTTAATTTTTAGTGAAAATCTATGAAGGGAAAGGTTTTGACCACCATTGGTAGCGTTATGACAATCACTATTATTGAAAATACGATAATATAAAGGCGGTGTTGCATCCTAAATATCGTCTGTGACACATAAGATAGTACCAATGCAACAAGAATTATAAGTATTTGGGAAAACTCTATTCCAGTAGCAAATCCCAACAAAGGATTCAATTTTTCCTCTTCCTCGGCCATCAAAAGTTTGAAATAGTTGGAAAACCCAAAGCCGTGCACAAGTCCAAAGAATGCGGTTGCCAATACATGAAGCCCTATACCCATTCTTTCAATACCATACTTTATGTAGTATAAATTAAGTAAAGCAGTAATGAGGATAGTTATTGGAATCAAGAATTCTATCAATACAACATCAATTACAAACACGTTATAAACAGATAATGCCAACGAAACACAATGGGTAATTGTAAAAACCGTAGCTAAGATTATTACTTTTTTCCAACTTTTAAAGGTGAAAGGGACAGCGAGAGCTGCCAAAAAAAGGATATGATCATAAGCGCCAAAATCCAATACATGGTTGAGGCCCAACTTTATATAAAACCAAAATTCCTCCATTTATTCAACTATTTAAGGATTCTAAAACAATTAACCTATACCCCGTTCTTTCTGAATTTGTTCATACGCTTTTTGTACTTGTTTAAATTTTTCCTCTGCGCCCTTTTTTATAGCTTCATTTTCCGTATTCACTCGGTCCGGGTGGTATTTTTTTGCCATTCGGCGATACGCTTTTTTAAGTTCGTCGTCCGAAACGCTTTTGTCAATTTCCAAAATCTTATAAGCGGTATCGGCAGATTTAATGAACATGGCCTTTATGCTTTCAAAGTCATTGCGCCCTACTCTAAGATAACCGGCTATTTCACTTATTTTATTGATTTCGGAATTACTAACGGTACCGTCAGCTTGCGCAATTCCAAACAGAAAATGCAGCAATTGTAGGCGAACTTCATATCTGGTACGTTGATTTAGATACTGGCAGATACGTTGGGCAGAAATTTCCCTATTTTTTATGACCTCGTTGAACGTTCTAAAAATAGCATTGGCTTTTTCCTTACCGTAGGTGCTTAAGAAATACTGCCGAACATAATCCAGTTCCTGTTGGCTTACTTTTCCATCCGCCTTTATCACTATGGAACATAGGGACAGTAAATTCAACTCAAAATCGGCCGGAGAAACGCTTTGTCTGGTGACGTCCCTAAAAATGGTTCTAGGGCCTCCACTGCCTCCTGTGCTAAAATTATCCAATACACTCCCAAATAAAAACCCTATGATAGCACCTGGAAACCTGAAAATAAAATACCCTAGGATAGCCGCAAACCATTTAATCATAGTAAACTCAATATTTCGTTTTATTTCTTCACATTCCAAAGATATGGCTTTAGCTCATAAAAGATAGCTTAGGGAAAAGTTAAGGCCACGTATAATAATGCGACAAATTATTTATCTTTGTCGATATTTGAATTTAAAAAAATAAACTATGTATCCTGCGGAATTAGTTAAACCTATGAGAGACGACTTGGCAACTGCCGGGTTTGAAGAATTATATACGGCCGAAACAGTGGAAAATGCCATTAAACAACAAGGTACTACCCTGGTAGTGGTAAACTCTGTTTGTGGTTGTGCGGCAGCCAATGCCAGACCGGCGGCCAAATTAAGTTTACAGAACACCAAAAAACCGGAACATTTAGTAACTGTTTTTGCCGGTGTAGATACGGAAGCCGTTGATGCGGCCAGGGATTTAATGGTGCCTTTCCCTCCTTCATCACCAAGTATGGCGTTGTTTAAGGATGGTGAATTGGTGCATATGATAGAACGTCATCATATTGAAGGTAGACCTGCCGAAATGATTGCAGATAACCTAATGGAGGCGTATAATGAATTTTGTTAAGCCTATCTTTTAAGTCCAAGCACATAAAAAACAACTAAAAAGCCGTTCGTAATGAGCGGTTTTTTATTTTTGTGTATGCAGAAAATATTGGCCTATCCACTTACAGCACTATACTTTCTTTTTTTTGGATTGTCCCTTTTGGTATTTCATCCCATTCAATGGATATGCCTAAACATATTTGGATATAATGCACATAAAAAAAGCGTAAGCATCCTTAATTGGTTTTTAATGCGGTGTACTAATATTCTCGGTACCCGATATACATTTTCCAATCCACACAGTATCCCCAAAAACAGACCTTTGATCATCGTCGCCAATCATCAAAGTATGAACGATATTCCACCTTTGATTTGGTATATGCGAAACTATCACCCAAAATTTATTAGTAAAATGGAGTTAGGGAAGGGAATTCCCAGCGTTTCCTATAATCTAAGGCACGGAGGTTCTGTTTTAATCAATAGAAAGGACAGTAAACAAGCGTTAACAGAAATTTCCAAATTGGGAAAGTACATAGAGAAAAACAAACGCAGTGCGGTCATTTTTCCGGAAGGCACGAGAAGTAGAAACGGCCATCCTAAAAAGTTTCAGACCACTGGGTTAAAAATGCTGATGAAACGATCCCCTTCCGCACTAATTGTTCCGATTAGCATCAATAACTCATGGAAAATGTTGAAGTATGGAAAATTCCCTTACGGCATTGGTGCCCATCTGAAATTTGAGGTGCATACGCCTATAGAAAATTCAGGGGAATACGATGCACTACTCTACCAGATAGAAGATAACATAACATCGGGCATAAATTCCTTTCAATGACAGATTCAGAACTTATTGACCATACGATCAGTTTCGTAAA
>JBCBZE010000173.1:0-7431 GCA_039815505.1 Bacteroidota bacterium
ATTAAGGAAGAAGTATACCTTTTGGTCGTAAATGCCTCCAATATTGATAAAGATTGGAAGCATATTTCGAAATACAATGAGGCTATCGGGGCTACCCTTCGGAATATATCCGAAGACTATTCCCTTTTGGCCATCCAAGGGCCAAAAGCGGTAGAAGCCATGCAATCCCTGACTTCCGTAAATTTATCCGATATTAAATTCTATACATTTGAAGTTGCCGATTTTGCAGGTATAGCACATGTCATTATCTCCGCGACCGGTTATACGGGATCGGGAGGTTTTGAGATATATTGTAAAAATGAGGAAGTACAACAGGTTTGGGAACATGTATTGAAAGCTGGGGCCGATTATGGTATAAAGCCCATAGGATTGGCCGCGCGGGATACCTTACGATTGGAAATGGGATATTGCTTATATGGGAACGATATCAACGATGAAACTTCTCCTTTTGAAGCAGGCTTGGGATGGATTACCAAATTCTCCAAGGATTTTGTGAACAGCGAAGAGTTGGCAAAGGAAAAAAAGCTTGGGACAAAACGAAAACTTATCGCTTTTGAATTGGACGATAGAGGAATTCCAAGACATGATTACGATATCGTGGACAGTAATGGAGGTATTATAGGAACCGTTACTTCAGGGACTATGTCCCCCTCCTTGGGAATAGGAATAGGATTGGGCTACGTACCTAAAATATTTTCGGAAATAGGAAGTAAAATTTATATACAGATCCGAAAAAAGAGCGTACCCGCCACCGTTGTAAAATTACCTTTTTATAAAGGCCAATGATTAATTTTCAAGAGATCATCGAGGGAATTACAAAAACACTTTCCGAGCTTGGGGACCAAGGTACGGTTGCGTCCTATATTCCGGAATTGGCCAAAGTAAACAAAACCAAATTTGGAATGTTTCTTCTGGACGATAAAGGAAATGAATATGGCGCAGGTGATTTTCAAGAAGGTTTTTCCATACAAAGTATTTCCAAAGTACTTTCATTGGCCTACGCTTTTTCAATTATTGGCGATGATTTATGGAAACGTGTAGGGGTAGAACCCTCCGGAGATCCATTTAATCATCTTTCCCTGTTGGAACTGGAAAACGGAATTCCAAGAAATCCACTTATAAATGCAGGGGCCATAGTTATTGCGGATATATTGATATCCCATCTAGAAAATCCAAAGGAAGATTTCTTATCCTACATAAGGGACATAGCGAACGATACCACTATAAACTTTGATTTGGACGTAGCGAAATCAGAAAAAGAAACCGGTTTTCGAAATTACGCCGCCGCCAATCTGCTAAAGTCGTATGGAAACCTGGAGAACGATGTGGAAACTGTGCTTGATTTTTATTTTCACCAATGTTCCTTACATATGTCCTGTAGACAATTGGCCCATGTATTTTATGTTTTCACAAACCGGGGAAAATGTTTGCGGAACAATAAATTTCTTGAGCTCAATCATGTAAAACGCATCAGTGCCCTTATGTTGACATGCGGTTTCTATGATGAAGCGGGCGAATTCGCTTTTGAAGTAGGCCTCCCAGGAAAGAGTGGGGTTGGCGGTGGTATTGTAGCATTATTACCCAACGAGTTTTGCGTGGCCACTTGGTCACCCGGTTTAAATCCCAAAGGAAATTCCAAACTGGGAATGTTGGCTTTGGAACAATTGACCACCAAAACCGGATTATCAATTTTTTAGCTTTTGGACAAGAGAAGAATCCTCATATTAGGCGCCAGCGGTTTCATCGGCAATGCCATATACAAAGAACTACGTTCTTATTTCGATACCTACGGAACTTACTATTCCAATCGTAAAACATTCGAGGATAATCAGCAATTTTTAAGGTATGACCTTGAAGAAGATGATGTATATCAGCTATTGGAACACGTAAGGCCCTATTCCATAATTTCTGCATTGCGGGGAAACTTCGCGGCCCAGGTACAGGCGCATCAACATATCATGGAATATATCGTAAAAAACAACTGTAAACTATATTTTATTTCTTCGGCCAATGTCTTTGATGCCTATAGCAAATATCCCTCCTATGAACAAGATAAAACCCTCTCGGAAAGTATCTACGGTAAATTGAAAATAAGAATAGAAAACATGATGTTAAGGCTTCCCGAAGAGAAGATAGCAATTGTAAGGGTGCCGATGGTTTTTGGTAATAATTCACCAAGGATAAAGGAGATAAAAAGTGCCTTGGCCCAGAAAGAACCTATAGAAGTATTTCCGAATTTAATTATTAACGTAACCAATGATGACAAGCTTACCCAACAATTGCACTATCTTATAAACCGCGATAAAAAGGGAATTTTTCATTTGGGAAGTAAAGATTTGGTGCACCATGAGGACTTTATCCAAGAAATTGTAAATAGAATCGGAGTGCAAGAACCTATTTATAAAAGGGTATTCACCACCAATGAAGACCGGTATTTGGCGGTATTGCCCAAAACAAATAAATTGCCTAAAAACCTACGTATAGGATATCAGGATATTATTGACCATCATATCCTGGGTTAATCCAATATCTTACCAGGCCTTTCTATGTATAATTAAAAGTAAGCGTGGTAATTTTCATAACTTTATGAAAAAGTAGCATCTCATGGAAAAACTTTCGGAAGAACAGATTGTAAAAAAATTAAACACTTTAAACGGTTGGCAGTATATAGACGGCGCCATAGAAAATTCCTTTACATTCCATAATTTCAAGGAGGCGTTTGCCACAATGACCCGAATTGCTTTTGAGTGCGAGGCCCAAAATCATCATCCGGATTGGAGCAATGTGTACAATTCCCTGAAAATTCGACTGAACACCCACGACGCAAATGGAATCACACAAAATGATTTTGATCTTGCGCTCATGATTGACAAAATTGTAGATCAATAGGTATAACGTATGGGCTTGTAGCACTAGCAAATTTTGTTAAATTTGTGGCTGTTCAATTAAATGTAACATATAATGGGTAGAGCTTTTGAGTTTAGAAAAGCAAGGAAAATGAAGCGTTGGTCGGCCATGTCCAAGGCCTTCACACGTATCGGGAAAGACATTGTAATGGCGGTTAAGGAAGGGGGTCCCGATCCGGATGCCAATTCCCGACTACGAGCGGTAATTCAGAATGCCAAATCGGTCAATATGCCCAAGGACAATATTGAACGGGCCATAAAAAGAGCATCGGACAAGAGTTTGGGCGATTTTAAAGAAGTATTGTTCGAAGGTTATGCGCCCCATGGGATTGCCATATTGATAGAAACTGCCACGGACAATAATACAAGGACCGTAGCCAATGTACGTAGCTACTTTAATAAATGTAATGGCAGTTTAGGTACTTCCGGTTCCGTGGAGTTCATGTTCGACCATACCTGTAATTTTAGGATCAATGCAGAAGGTATCGACCCGGAAGAACTGGAACTGGAGATGATCGATTATGGAGCGGAGGAAGTTTTTGTGGACGATGATGGCATACTAATTTATGCCCCTTTTGAAAGTTTTGGTGCTATCCAGAAAGCATTGGAAAACCAGGAAATAGACATTCTATCCTCCGGTTTTGAACGTATCCCACAAGTGACCAAAGAACTTACGGAAGAACAGATAGCGGATGTGGAAAAGCTATTGGAAAAAATTGAGGAAGATGATGATGTACAGAATGTATACCACACCATGAAGGAGTAAATGAATGAATCAATACTATAAAAAAAGAGGCCCATTGGGCCTCTTTTTATCGTAAGAACAAATACACATTACTTTTCTATCACCATCTGCTTTTGGGAGCTATTGCCTCTTTTGTCCAAAGTCTTTAAAATGTAATTCCCGGATGGCAAGGAATCAACATCCAATCTATAGGCATTACCTTCTTTTATTCTTTTGGCATCATAGGTTTGTACCAATCTACCTATCATATCAAAAACCATAATTTGTTCTATCTCCGAAGGCGTTTCAAAACTAGCATTTATGGCAACCTTTGCCGGATTGGGATAGATACTCAGCGTATTGACCTGCGCTTGCCCCGATGGTACTATGATTTCTTCAAAAATTTCAAAGTTTATGGTCAAGGGGTTACCCGAAAGACCATCCAGATTATCCTCGGAAAATGCAGTGGCCGTAAGAGTGTAATTTCCAACTATAAAAGTATTTCCCCTATAATCTCCCGCATTATCCCCAAAAAGGGCGTAAGGTGCAACATTCTCCGTCATATCCTGATTTTGTGCTCCGCTCAATTGCAAACGTACACTCATGGTACCCATGGAGGTATTGGCACGAATATTTGCAAAAGTATTCGGTAATTCGGTAAGGTTGATGGCGATCCCATCGACTAGGTCCAGCATGTCTTCATCCGTATCGGCATCTACCAATGTAAAACCGATAACTTGGGGTATTTGAGGTTGATTATCCTCAAAAACCTCAAAATTTATGGTTATGGGAGTACCTTCCATTCCTTGGAGGTCCTCTTCTGAAAAAGCAGTAACGGTTAGACTATAGTTTCCCGATAACAGGGTTCGCCCCCTATAATTACCCCCAATGTCCCCAAACAGTGCATAGGGTTCAACATTCTCCGTTCCAATGCTGTTGATTTCACCTGTGAGTACAAAACGTACACTCATAGCATCGTTAGAGGTATTGGCTCGGATATTGATAAAGCTTGTTGGTAAATTTGCCAAATTAATGGAATCCCCATCGATTACGTTAAGAATGTCTTGATTGGTGTTAGCGTCTACCAGCGTAAAACTTACTATAGAAAGCATACCCGTATCCCCTGTGGGGCCCTGATTTCCGGGAGAACCAATGGCGGGCTCGCCCAAATCGCTCAAAATAGTGGTTGCCACGGGTAAATTGGGACCCACACCCACTTCACTAAAAGCCGATAGACCAACATCATAGGACGCTCCATTGGTGGAAGCAGGATAAGCCTCAAAATCAACTATTTCTCCATTGACAAAAAGGGTAACCCCATCCCCATTTCCACTGAGGCCCGAACCATCGTATGTGCCAATCTGTACATCCGTTAGATCGTATACCGACGCCCATACCTCTAAAAACTCAGTGATATTGCTGTCATCTATGGCAATAACGGTCTCCCCCGGTTGTATTGAAGTTATACCACTGATCACATCAGCGGTGGTTACATCCTGGGAATCATCATCAAAAGCCAAAACCCCTATGTCCGGTGTCCAAGCACCAGCACCATTGTTCGTAATCTCAAACCAATCTGCCGTAAGGTTAGAACCATTCGTATTTCCAGGCCATATTTCAGTAATCTGAAGGTTCGGCACATCAGCTTCAATAAACTCAAAACTTAATGATAATGGATTACCTGCCAAACCGCCAAGATCGTCTTCACTAAACGGTATGGCCACCAAATCATACTTACCAAGCAAGAATTGATTGGCAGCGAAATTACCTGTGTTATCTCCAAAGAGGGCATATGGTTCAAAATTTTCGGTGTTTATCTGATTTTGTGGTCCGCTTAATTGAAAGCTAACGCTTTCTATATCATCGGTACCCTCTGCCCTTATCGCAAGGTTCTTTGTGGGCAAGCTTCCCAGATTGATGACCACACCCTCATTAATTTCCATAATATCCGTGTTGGTATCGGCATTTACCAAAATAAATTCGGTCAATGTCAATGCCTGTTGTGCTCCATTGGAGTACACGGAAATAGTATTGCTATCTTCATTGGCAAGTATTAAAAGGTTTGCACCGTTGGGGCTGTCCGCCGCTTCAACAAAAGTAAGGCCTTCCGGTTCGCTGTCACCGGGGGAAGTAAGGTATTGAACAAATATAGGAGCCGAAGGAACGGTAACATCGTATACCGCTACGCCCTCTGCCCTTTCCAAACCTATAAATGCATATGTGCGATCATTTATGGTTCCTACGGTTACGCCTTCAGGTTCTGGACCTTTATTGTCACTTCGCCCATCAAAACCACTAGGGTCGCTGACATTGGCAAATGCGATAGCCTCCAATTGGTTTCCGCTATCGAATACAATATCGCCCGCCGCGTCCCTAATGGTAAAGGATCGCGATCCATAGGAGAATAGTTGATCAAAATCACCATCGTTATCAATATCACCGTCAATGGTGGATACCAGTATGCGACCCAGATTTTCATCTAACTGTAACGTAGCGGCATTGGGAAAAGCCGTCGGATCAAGAATCAAATTACCCACTCTTTCGTCTTCGCTCCTTGCATCTCCCTCATTGGCGGTAATCGTATACGTTTCTGTCCCGATGGTAAAAGTAGCAATAGCATCTGGTTGATATAACCCAAACAGAGGTTGCGTTCTTAGGTTACCTGCAATATCGTCTCCATCACTGGCATCCAATTCATTGCCCATTATACTATGGTCCTGGGTACCCAGGGGCCTAACTTCCGAGATCGTCGCAGTAGCAATCGTAACCACAGCGATCGCATTGTTTTCCTGTAAGGCAACAAAAGCTGTGGTACCATCATCCGATAAAGCTATATATTCCGGTTCCACATCCTGGGCAACGGTTTTACCAGGGAAAATACGAACACCGGCAGCTCTTAAAGTGGCCGCATCAAAGCTGTCAAAATCAGCAGTGGCTATATTGGTAACGGTAGTGCCGTCAAAATCTATCACAGATACCGAACCATCGGGGTCAATATCACCATTAGGTTGTCCTTCATTTGCAACGAGTGCTTGGGTGCCGTTTTTTGTGAAAGTCACAAAATCGGGAAGAGCTCCCACAACAACACTGTCCAGAAGCATACCATCGGATGCTTTATAAAAGGCGACCGTGCCTAAATCCGTTTCTATTTCTGCCGCTATGGCAACAGCAACTATGCCGTTGCGTATAGAAACGCTATTTGCAGCGCTACCAAAACCGGAAACATCTATAACGCCAAGTGCCGTTGGGTTGGTAGGGTCGCTAAAATCAAAAATCTGAAGCGATGCACTACCGTCCACTACGAAAAGGCGATTGCTCAAGGGATCAAAAGCGGTGATCTCGGCACCTGATAAACCAGATAGGCCACCAGCAAATTGAAAGAATCCGGGATTACTGGCAATGGGCGTTTCAACAGATGATATAAACCCTCCAGGAGAACCTATATCACTACCGCTATTTCCTCCCATCATACGGCTTATATAAGCAGGACCACCTGCGGGAGAGGCCAAACCATCAGTACTTAAGGCAAAGCTATCCCCGTCGGTTAGATCCGTTAAAAAGATAGAACCCGATCCATCATCAATATTTGGGTAGGCCACGGAGATTATTGCATTGATCTGGCTTTCGTTGTCACCTTCATAGCTTGCAAAACTTTCCCAGAGACCAATTGTATCTCCACCATTATTAAGGCTTAACGCCTGCCAATTGCCAACAGCGATCAAATTCATACCAAGACCCCATGCTGCGATAAAGTCCGTTTCGGAAACATCATCGGCATTGTAAAGAACGGCAGTTTCCCCC
>JBCBZE010000364.1:0-3279 GCA_039815505.1 Bacteroidota bacterium
AATTACATTATGAAAAAACTTGTTGCAGAATTCATTGGTACACTTTGGTTGGTACTTGGCGGTTGTGGAAGTGCTGTTTTAGCCGCTGGTTTTCCCGAACTAGGTATTGGTTTTGTAGGGGTTTCACTGGCCTTTGGTCTAACCGTTCTTACCATGGCATATGCCATTGGGCACATTTCGGGTTGTCATCTAAATCCGGCAGTGTCCATCGGTCTTTGGGTAGGAGGCCGTTTTGAAGCCAAAGATTTGGTCCCGTACATTATTGCCCAACTGCTTGGGGGACTGGCAGGAGCTACGATATTATATTTTATCGCTACCGGAAAGCCCGGCTTCGAATTGGGTGGTTTTGCTTCCAATGGCTTTGGGGAGTATTCACCTGGAGGGTATGGTATGTCCGCGGCCCTACTTACAGAGGTGGTCATGACCTTTATGTTTTTGATCATTATTTTAGGGGCAACACACTCCAAAGCGCCTAAAGGGATGGCAGGCTTGGCCATTGGTCTAGGCTTAACATTGATCCACCTTATAAGCATTCCGGTCACAAATACCTCCGTTAATCCCGCAAGAAGCACAAGCCAGGCCTTATTTGCCGGGGGATGGGCCATAGATCAGCTTTGGCTCTTTTGGGTCGCACCAATTATAGGAGCGATTCTGGCCGGATTGATATACAAATTTATGTCACCTGAAGAAAATAGCTAAAACGATATAGTTAATTTTTCTAAAAGACCACCCAACGGTGGTCTTTTCTTATTTATAACCTTAAAATTTATTATACTTATTTCCCTATATTTAAGAACATTTATACCGACCATCCTAACATATCTTGCAAATGCAAAAATTCAGTAGCCCCTTAGAAGCCTTTTTATATTGGGAAAAAGAAACGCCTAATATTCCCTTTTTGAATCAGCCCGTGAATCGAAAAACAATTTCATACTCCTATGAAAATGCAGGGCATGAGATTCGAAAAATAGCTGCTGCATTGCGCACCTATGACCTACCGGAAAAAAGTCATATTGCCCTGCTTTCAAAAAACTGTGCCCATTGGGTCATGGCCGATTTGGCCATTATGATGGCGGGGCATGTCTCCATTCCCATCTATCCCACTTTGAATGCCGATTCTATTCATCAAATTTTGGAACATAGCGATTCAAAAGCTATTATCATAGGGAAATTGGATGATTTTCCTTCACAAAAAGCGGGTATACCGGAAATACATAAAATAAGTGTCGCCTTGTATGGGGAAAAAGAAGGCGACTCGTGGGAATCGCTGTTGGAAAAACATGAACCGATCCTGGGGCCATATACCCAAGGGAAAGAAGATCTGCTCACCATTATTTATACATCGGGAACCACGGGAACACCAAAAGGTGTAATGCATACGGTAGAAAATTTTTCGAACAGTGCCATTGCTTTGGCAGATTTGGTGGAGCTTCCCAAGAATCCCAAATTTTTCTCATACCTTCCATTATCCCATGTTGCGGAACGTGCAGGACTGGAAATGAGAGGATTGGTCATGGGAGCGCGTATTTCCTTTGCCGAATCTTTGGATACATTTGCTACCGACCTAGAAGCTACCCAACCCCATTCTTTTGGGGCGGTACCCCGAATTTTAACCAAATTTCAAGAAAAGATCCTTGAAAACTTACCTCAAAAAAAGCTAGATACCTTACTCAAAATTCCTTTGTTGAAAAACCTTATCAAAAACAAATTAAAACAAAAGCTGGGGCTTAAAGAAGCCCGTATCGTTGTTGCGGGTGCCGCACCGGTATCCTCCAGTTTAATTCAATGGTACCAAAAGATTGGAATTCAGGTATTGCAGATGTATGGAATGACCGAGGATAGCATTGTCTCACATACCAATCTTCCCGGGGCGGATAAAATAGGAACCGTTGGAAAAAAACTTCCCGGTGTGGAAACCAAACTTACACCGGACGGTGAGATTTGCATTAAAAACAATTGTCTGATGAAAGGGTATTATAAAGCACCGGAAATTACCAAAGGTGTTTTTACCGAAGATGGTTTTTTTAAAACCGGGGATAAGGGAGAATATGATCATGATGGTTATTTAACGATTACCGGGAGGGCCAAAGATCAATTTAAAACGGATAAGGGAAAATATATAGCTCCTTCCCCCATAGAGTTGCAACTGAGCAAGAATACGGATATAGAACAGATTTGCGTTGTAGGTACGGGGATTCCCCAGCCCATCGCCTTGATTACCCCCTCCTTGTTGGGCAAATCCAAAAGTAAAACAGAACTCTCGGATAGCCTTTTGGAAACCGTCAATAGTGTTAATCCCTCCCTGGAAAAGCATGAAAAGATAGAAAAAGTAGTGGTCATGAAGGAAGATTGGACGGTTGATAACGGACTATCCACACCTACCTTAAAGGTAAAACGCAATAGTATTGAAAAGATCCATCAACCTTTATACAAAGAGTGGTTTCAAAAAGAGGAGCGGGTAATTTTTGAATAGTGTTTTATGGTTTAGATCGATCACTGTAAATGGTACCTCCTAAAACCAATGCCGATGAGATAATCAACAAATTTTTAATAATGTACTGCCCTTCAAGGGTAGGTAATAGGTAATTCCCATGTTGAAAAGTGATTTCGGGCAAAAAAACCAAGGGCATAAACGTACCTGCCATTTGAAGGAATAAAAGTCCAATAGCCACCCTAGTGGTTCTTTTGAATAAGAATGTTATTCCGATCACCACTTCCCACCATCCAATCACGATCAACCAAGATTCAGGACTGCCAAAGGGTAGCCAGGCCACTGTTGCCTTTAGCAAAGCCTCTGCCGCCGATAAGCCAAAAGGTTTTAGTATACCGAACCAAAAAAATATAATACCAAAGGAGATTCGCATGGCCGGAATACCCCAATACTTCATGTACTTGGTAATGGTTTGATCTATTTTGCTCAGTTCATTTGTCATCTGTAACCATTTTTTTTTCCAACTTGATTATCATCAAACATAAAATTACACCAAAACCCTGGGGTTTTAAACGATTTACAATAGCATTTACAACTAGTTATATTTCTATTTTTGATGACATGATTAGTAGGTGAAACAGCACTTAAAATACACTACATGAAATACACCCTTGCTTTTGATGTTTAAGGAACTTTAACGGATATTTCGGGGGTTTATACTACCTTAAAAAAAGTAGTGGAAGACAAGGCCGAAGCATGTATGGGCCTATGGTGAAACAAACAATTGGAGTATTCTTTTCGAGGAGCGACCATGACCAAACATGTTGATTTTTCCATCTGCACCAAAG
>JBCBZE010000104.1:0-9856 GCA_039815505.1 Bacteroidota bacterium
GATACTTGTCGTTTCAAAGTTGCGGTATCCAGATCAAGATAATCGGCATAATTACGGGAATTATCTTTACAAATTATTTGTCTCACCGGCTTATTAAATTGATCGCTCCAATATTCAAAAGAATCAAATTCTTCTGTAGCTACTGGTTCGGTCAATAAGCCCGACTCTGGATTTTTGGGAAGACTCCATGTATTGAAATCTATTTTAAACAGATGTTCGTTCATTTTGCGATTTACCTTTTATGGGTTCTTGTATAGTGCCGCCGACAGTCTCTCCAATGATTTTGTTCTTACCTCTAACGAGTCCCTATACCTATGGAAAGAAGAGGAAAGCACTTTTGAATCTAATAAAGTCAACTTCTATTGGTATTAAATGTAGCTAAAATCATTGGGATAAAGAGGTAGGTTATGAATTATAACGCTAGTTACCTGCAACAATTTAAGAGTTTTTTAAAGTTTGAATATTTTGTGCTTAATCAAATTATTGTAGCTTTAAAAATGTCATAGTATTGCCTAAACAGTAGACAAACTAGCGAAAACAGCTTATTATAGAAAAATTTAAAGCGGGCAAATATTTTAATCATGCACAATTATCTACTATTCCTTTTTTGTTTCATGTTGGCCCATCTATCTGCCCAGGAAGTTAGCGGTAAGGAATTTATTTTCGATTCTTCTATCACGCAACGTTATAGTACTTCCATTGATGAAATTATTTCTGTAATGGCAAATTATTATGAAGGGGTTGAATACAGCGATGAGGAAAAGCTGAATACTTCATTTCATAGCACGTGGCAGATGAGAGATAATGATGGGACCCGTAATAACTTCATACATATTGAAGACAAGCCAACATTTATACAACGAGTGAAAGATCACGGTAATTATAAAGATTACGCCAGTCAACGTAAAATTGGGACAATAGAAGTAATTCATAATCAATTGGCCTTTATCAGAATTGATAAATCATCATCCAGAAGCGCTACATTGTTCTTTTTGGCCAGAATTGATGATGTTTGGATGATCATAGACAAACTTTGGGTATATCAGGAAGAAAATTTTAAACCACTCCCTTCAAATCAATTATTGTCTAGTATCCAAAGCTTTTATAAAGGGCAGGTCATTGATAAAGATTTTGATTCAAAATTGTTGTCTAATAATTCATATAAAATTGCTTCCGAGTCTAGGCTAGTTGATTCAGAAATGAAATTAGTTTCCATCCTAGGGGTGTATGATAGATTGGCTGTTGTAAGGACGGACTATCCTACCCTAAATACTACAGCTTATATCGTATTATTTAGATTGGATAGTGGTTGGAAAGTTGCCTGTGAACGAATTTCTAAAAAGAAGTGATTCTTGGTTTATAGGAATAAAAATTACAGTATCATCGAGCGAAGCGATCGATGAATTTCCCTAAGATAGAAATCATATGAACTAAATAGACTTTGGTCTTTGTTAAGGTGCATGTATTCCCTTTATGATCAATATGATTTACTTTCCATATCGTCAATGCCCATGGAAGTAGCCATATAATTGATACACCAATAAACCTATCCCCGCCAGTACCAAGTACCAGTTTACTGCCCTGTAAAAAGCTGGAAACTGTTGGTGTTTCCGTGATAGCATAATAATAAATACAATTGGAATCAATGCCAGCACCTGTCCTATCTCCACACCTAAGTTAAAGCACAGAATTTTTGCTAAAAATTGTTCTTGTCCTATATCAAAAGACTGTAATCGGGTAGAAAGTCCAAAGCCGTGGATTAAACCAAAAATACCTACCATAAGCAGTAAATCAGGTGATTTTACCTTCAACCTTTCAAAGCCACCCAAATTCTCGAACCCCTTGTAGAAAACACTCAAAGCGATAACCGCATCTACCAAGTGTTCGTTTGCTGTAATTCCGGCATAGGTGCCACCTATCAAAGTAATGCAATGTCCTATAGTGAAGACCGTGATGAACTTCAAAATATCCTTAAAATTGTTCAAGTAGAAGACAACACCGGCCAAAAACAGCAAGTGGTCATATCCAGTGAGCATATGTGTTGCGCCTACTTGAATGTAAGCCCATAAACCACCATCGCGCAAAAGCTCCTGATCAGAACTTGTGACATCGTGGGCCAACCCTAAAAGCGGAAATAATACCAATAAAAGAGACAGAACTTGTTTTAAATTTATTCCCTTCATGAATTCTTTTTTCTAAAGACGAAGAACAATAATCCTATAAGTAGCAAGCTGCCCAATATAAAACCCCAAGTAGGAATACCGTCCTCGTGTTCATGTTCTTCATGTGTATGTGTACTACTATCATGTATATGGCTCACCTCAAATGTCAGCGTTGCCCATTTAGACCGATGCGTTAATTCAACGTTATCGGTAACATTATCCATGTAAATGGCCCGTAGATAGTAGATGCCGTCTTTTTGTAAATCTATGCTGAAGATTCCTTGTTCATTGGTTCGAAACCGTTGTCCGTTGGTATGCGTGTGCCCTTCCCCCTCATCTTGGTCTTCATGGCCGTCGCTTTTTGTATGTGTGTGCCCTTCCCCGTCATGTTCGTGTTCATGCCCGTGGCCACTCTTTGCATGCGTGTGTTCCTCCCCGTCATGTTCGTGTTCATGCCCGTGGTCGCCCTCTGTATGTGTGTGCCCTTCCCCCTCATGTTCGTGTTCATGCCCGTGGCCGCTCTTCGCATGCGTGTGTTCTTCCCCGCCATGTTCGTGTTCATGCTCGTGGTCGTTCTGCGTATGCGTGTGGGCGCTGGTGATATAATCGGCATATACTAATTGGTTGGGAAGCGGCTTACCTTCTAACAGTAGCTGTACATCTAAGGTGTCACCACTATATTTTTCATAAGGATTTGCTTGGGGAACAAACTCAATAGGGTAACCTAGCACCATATTCCAATCATTGGTCTTAACATCACCTACCTGATAGATGGCTTTGACGTGTTTTTGATAACTTTCTATTGCATCTTGATCCAATAAGTTGTTATCCGAGCGGTATTTCAACATATCCAAAACACCATCATGTTTCAGGTAGCTGTTGAATTTATCTGCGGCGAGTTCTATGTTTCTGGCTTTAGTGGAAACGCCTACCACATACGTTCCCGCTTCACCGGTTTTAAAGGTTAATTGTGTGATGGTGCTATCTTGGTCTTGCCATTGGTTGGGGTCTATGGCCACTCTTTCTCCTTGAGCAATAATAGAGGCATCCAACATACGATCGCGCGTGATGACATTTTCACTATTCTCGAAAGTCCCGTTGTATAGGCTTAAGGTAGCTTCTTGATTAGGTTGCAAGAAGTAGGTTTCCATTTTTATATACAGATCGTGACTGCATAATATGATGACGGCCAATACTAGGTAAAGCGGTTTACAAAATTTATCCTTAAAATTTTTCGTAATTGCTCTTGCATTTAATTTCATATGCTGTTTTTGATAGTTCATTTTTTTCATGAGGCCAAAGGTCCAATAAACACTACTGCTTCGAAAGCAGTATACGAGTTGTAGTGTTGGGGGTTATTTTTAAGGAAATATAGCAAAATCCTGAAACTATTGTCTGGAAATCCTGCTTTTTAGGATGAATTCTTTCAAATGCCAATTTGTTAAGAATGTTGCACTTGTGTCCGCTCTTGTGGATTTTTGTTTTGGGAGTATAAAACTTGGGATTAAATTGCTCTTTGCCCTTGTTATGTTTCTTTACTCCAAAATAGTATTTATTGGGATTTCCTCCCTAAATGTTCCGTCAATAATTTCCATTTTTCTTCCTCTTTAATAATTACCGAGGTTCCATAACCACTCCCATGAACAGGTTTATCATTGATTAAACCTTTCCAATTAAATTCAAACATATAGACGGCAAACTTTTCATTCTTTAGCAACCATTTAATGTTCTCGATGGCATATTTTTCGTTCTTGATCATAGCAAAGTTTTTCTCAAATGCTTTTTGAACGTTTTCTTTTCCAATATGTACCGTGCCATTGGAAAAAGTAACACTTGCATTTTCAGAAACTAATGGCTCAACTACCTTCCAATTCTGGGTTGCTAAAGCAGCTTCATATAATTTGATGAACTCTTCTTGATTCATAGTTCTAATGTTGGGAAACGTTTTTATTACCAGTTGAAAATCAATTTTTTTTGGTTCCGTTTCTTCCGGAAAACCTTTCCTCAAAATAATTGATTTTTTGGTAAATAGAGGGTATTATAACTCATTTCTTTTGGGGCGGTACTGAGCGGCATGTAGCAACAAAGGTAAGCTTTAGCCGTTTCGAGTGCGATGAACACACAACGGTTACGAAGCGTACCGGCCAATGTGTTGCAATGGGAGTGGTTTTTTCACAATTCTTACCGACGGTTTAGGCGATAGGCGGTGACGTGGTTTATTGCGACTGCGTTTCATGTTACCATATACTTTAATTCAGTGAAAAAGCGTTTTGGGTCACGTTCAGATCACTATTGCCTATACGTGTTGTTGGCCACTGGCAGTTTTGATACTATTATGTTGGGGGAATTATTAATCGGCAAACTGGACTCTGATCAATGGACTATGTACAAAACTAAATAGCACTTTCATATTCATATGAAAACTTGAAGCGGACGATTCAGCAACATTTTTAAGGTCTGCTATTTTTTCCGAATCGTAATAAAGACCATTGATAAGTACTCCATAAATATCGCTTGAATGGGCTATATTTTCCAAAGGATTATGATTTAATAAAACCAAGTCGGCTACTTTCTGTTGATCTATACTTCCAAAAAAGTCGTCTTTCCCAGCATATTGGGCGGGAATTATGGTTGCACTTTGCAAGGCTTCAAGATTTGTTAACCCACTTTTGGTTAGGTCGATTAATTCATCATGAAGACTGAAACCGGCAAACGTATATGAATCGGTAACATCCGTGCCGGTCATTATGGGCACGCCAAGGTTATTGGCCAATTTCACTTGTTGCATTGCCGTATCGTAAAAATCTTGACTTACACCTTTGGTAGCTTCCGCATTATTTCTTTTGGCATTGTTTTTAACATCCATACCCCACCATAGTTTCTTTCGTATCTTGGAAATATATTTTAAGTTGGGATTGGATAGAAAATTTTTATCATGAGCTAAGGCTTCAAATTTTAAGGTTTGTAATGTAGGAACCCAGTAGGCATTCTTGGATTGCATTAATTGCATGAGTTTTCTGGCTATTTTTGGGTCATACTCCGTAATCAGCCTCCTTTTATATTTAGAAAAATTACCTTTCCAATTTTGAGGATGTTTTAAACTATCAGCTTCAGGAAAGGATTCAAATAAAAAAATACGTCCATGTTCAAAACTGCGTTGCCCTAGATGAATTGCTTCTTCTAAGCTCAAAAACATAGGCTTATGACCTGCAATGTGCAATCCATAATTTTTAGCACTTTTGGCCAATTTTCTATAAGATGCCACAGGTATTTGCTGGTAGATTTTAATAAAGTCGACGTGTTCGTTTTTATAGAATTGCAATAACGAGTCTACCTGTTCCGGATTTTCAAGTTTAAAAAAATCAGCAAACCCATCCGGAACACTTGCCGGACCGTCTATTTGATAGCTACTCTGTAATACATACCTTGGTGTAACTCGTTTATATGCATCCAATTCAGCATTCCACTTAAGACGTTCCCTACTACCAACCCAATAACTGTCTTTTTGGTTTAATTGACCTGACATATCCCTAATACCGGTAATGCCATTGGCAATATAAAGTGGATGGTGCAACCAAGGAGAATGCTGATTTGAATGCGTATGCATATCCCATAGGCCTGGGATTAGATATTTATCCGTTCCATCAATTAGTAATGCATTGGCATCATCTACCAAAATTTCCAAGCTATCTATGGCAGTAATAACACTCTCTTGGATCAATACGTTTCTGCGGGCTAATACGTTTCCAGTTTTTATATCAATGACATTGATTGACTTTACAAGTACCGTATGGCGTTTTTCCGGAGGTGTGATATTTGACATTGGCCAAAAAACACCTGTCGCAATAATTAAGATTAGAAATGACAGCACAAATAGAGTGATCTTAAGGGATTTCAATAGTTTCCTTTTCATTGTAGTTGGATTTTGGTATAATGACGATTTACATTGATAATTGAGACAAACTTCTACGTTACATTTGAAAAAATCTTGTTTACGATTTTCCAATCATGGTCGATTTTTGCTAGTGATAAATAATCATAATAATTATAGCCTAGCATGGGAAGATGAACCTTTACCATAGCAATATTGCCTATGATATCCATACCAATGGTTTCCATTTTAAAAACTTCGTTTAATTCATGGGGACTTTGTCTATTTTTGACACCATTGATGTATTCTTTTCTGTTTTTTTTGTAAGGAACTCCGTTGATATCTCCATAGATGATCGCATTGTTGGTAAAACAAGTTTCCAGCTTGTCTACAGCTCCATAAAATATGCCTTCAAAGTAATTCGTAATTACTTGTTCTATTTCTTTTACATTTTCTCTGTACATAATTATTTGATTTTAAATGGTGTGTCCAACAGTATGGCCACCGGCCACATTAATAGTTTCGCCCGTAATAAAATCAGATGAAGCCAAATAGTAGGCAGCCTCTGCAATTTCATTGGCTTCGCCAATACGGTTCAATAGATGTAGACCGGCTAAACTATCGGCATCTTCAACACCCATCTTCCCTTGTAATGGACTTCTAATGATTCCTGGCGCAATGGTGTTCACTTTAATATTGTACTTGCCGAATTCTGCTGCCAATTGTCTGGTCAAAGAGTGTATTGCTCCTTTGCTTGTAATTGGTGCCGTAGCGGGAAAACCACCAATAGCGTGATCTACCAATACAGTTCCTACATTTATTACGGAGCCTTTTTCTTGTTTTAACATTTCACCAATTGCAGCTTGGGATGTAAAAAAGGTGCCTTTGAGATTAACATTCCAATAGAATTCTAAATCCTCTTCTTGAACCTCTAAAAATGGTTTGGGTGCAAAGACACCGGCATTGTTGACAAGCACATCTACCGAATTGAATGCTTTCTTAGCTATACGTACCAGTTCCTTTCCTGTGTTTTGATTGCTTATATCTCCTGCAAAATATATGGCATTTGAAGGTGAACCTAGTTCGTGAAAAGCGTTCTTTAAATTATCTTCATTGGAAGAATTCATAACAACATTAGTGTCTCTTTCAACAAAATAAGCAGCTATAGCTTTTCCTATTCCCGTTGAGGCTCCCGTGATGATCGCTGTTTTGTTTTTCATGATTTAAATTTGTTTGAATTTGAATATTGTTCTGCATCTACTCCCCAGTTCTCAATAGGGATTTCTTCTATAACCACATGAGTGGTTTTAGGGTTCTTGTTTAATACGTCCACAACTAATTGGGTAGTACCAATTATTAGCTGACGCTTTTGTTCCTTGGTTACCTGTTCGTCGGTAACTTTAATGTTGATGTAAGGCATCTTCGTATAGTTTTAAATTGTATACTACAAAGTTGAAATGAATCGAATGTGATAAGAAGGACTTACATCACTCCTTTAAAGTGATGTATATCACCTTATTGGGGTAAAGAGGTTTGGTTTTGGAGCAATAGACTAAGAGCCAAGTCTACTTAAGGTTTCCCTGGAAACTCCCAGATAAGAAGCAATTAACTTTTTCGGCACTCTTTGAAATAATTGGGGGTATTGTTCTAAAAGCAAATTATAACGTTCTTTGGCCGAATTTTTTAAAAGTGAAAGAATTCTTTTTTGCAAGGCAATACGACCGAACTTACTCTTTTTAGCCCAGAAACGTTCCATTTTATGCATTTGGGCGGTTAGCTTATCCCTGTTTTCATAAGAGATGTATAGCAACTCGCAATCTTCCAAACAATCAATGTATATGTTTGAAGGAGTTTGTTTTACAAAAGATTCATAATCGGTGATCCACCAATGTTCCATTGCAAAGCGAAGAATATGCTCTTTTCCATTCTCGTCTAAAAAGTAACTTTTTACGCATCCTTTGGTGATCCAATATTCCTTTTTTACGATTTCCCCTTCTTGAACAAGGTATTGATGCTTTCGTTTTTTAATAGGCGCAAAATGACCCAAGACAACATCAAACTCGTCATCGGTCAATTCTATTATCTCCTCAATATGTTGTCGTAGAGGGTGCTTCATTCTGCTTGTGACCATGGGTCTCGGCTACGATTTGTTTCACTGTTCACTCCGTTCGAAACGGGATAGAAAATTTCCGAAGAAATTTTCTGTTTATAAATCGGGTCGTATTAAAAGTAAGAAATATTCTTTTTTTGAAGAAGTTAAGGATGAATTATGACTATTGTTGGGCAAGGTTGTTTTTTACAATTTCGAATTCCTGCAACACCTCCCATTTTCCGCCATTTTTTTGTTCGATTAGACTTATTTTTCCAAACTCCAATTCAGTGGGTAAGTCATGATTGCCAATCTGTTCAAAAATCTCATGGGTACAAGTAGAATTTCTGGGATGCATAAGTGTTATGTGGGGCAGCTGTTCTTTTTTCAATTCACCTTGTCCTAAAACCATTTTCCTCAGTTCTTTAAACTCGGTGTTATTACCTAATGACAAAATATAAGCCCCTTTTCCATCAGCAAATCGTTGCACTTTTTTAAATTTAATTCGTACGGGTCTTTCCAGTGCAATAGATGTTATCCGTTCGATGGTTTTTTCGGTCGGTTCAATTTCGTCTTCGCGACAAAGGGTAACGTGTGCCGGTATCAGATGGTATTGTATGGGATTGTATTCCGCTCGGATTTTCTCGATATTCCCGCTCGGTTCATGAATGAACAAAGTCAATTGTTTTCTACTATTTTCCACAGTTCATTAAGGTTGCACAACATTATCGGCAATGATTTCATTGTGAAGACGTCTGCGAAGCAGCAGGGAATTTGGCGCTGGCATAGCAGGATTTTCGGTCTGGAAATCAGATCGTGTTAAAAGTAGGAAACTTGCCCGAATTTACCCAAGGTGAGGGCGGGTATTCTTTGTGTTCACCGGCCAAAGCCGAATTATAGCCATTGTTGTCCGTATGTTTTTATTTTTTCGGTAGATACAATTTCATTTCTCCGATTTCCAATTCGTCCAAATGTCCCATTTTACTTTCGTCTTTTGTTATCAAGTGCATATGTAAAAATAGGTCATGATGCGTAAAAACTCCTTGGTGTTCAGTAGAGAAAAAACCAACTATTTCAACATCTTCATTGGCGATACTATAATTTATTTGTCCTTGATGTGCTTCATCAGGCGATGATACTTTTGTCCCTTTGGGCAAATTCTGAATATGAACGATCGCACTTGAAACTTGTCCGATTAATTTAAACGCAAAAGGTCTTTTGAAATTAATCGTTTTGTGGTCAATAAATTTCTCTAATTCCTGAATTGTGGTTATCTGAGATGGCAATTCAGTTTCGTTCCATTCGGTCACATTGCCATAGACAAAGAAAGGTGCGGAAACATCAAATCTTTTTTCAACCGTCATTGTTGAGTCCGAAGTCACTTTTGACACGTAGCTTTTCCCGTTATTGATCAACAACTCGCCCGTTAAATAACTTGCAGGTCCCAGTCCATAAAGTCCGCTTTTATCTGAAATAGTGTCAAGGTCAATGCTATTGCCCAATTCTCCTTTCCACATCACGTTTTTCATTGCACCAACAATTTGAAGGTCAGGATAAGTTTGTGTTTCATTTGCTTTCTTTTCCTTCTGTGTTGAATTGCAACTTATAAGTCCAAATATCAGAATTCCAAATATTGTTTGCTTTATTTTAAAATTCAATCTTTCCCATTTTTCAAATTAACGTTAACGGTATTGGTTGTGGTCTCTTTAAGGCATGGTATGCGAGTATTGTTCC
>JBCBZE010000293.1:0-4522 GCA_039815505.1 Bacteroidota bacterium
GCTATTTTGTTACACGATATAGGACACGGTCCTTTTTCACATGCGCTGGAGCACAGTCTGGTGGAAGGTGTACATCATGAGGATATTTCCCTTCTTTTTATGGAAGCGCTCAACGACAAGTTTAACGGAAGTTTAACGATGGCCATGGAGATTTTTAAGGGGAGCTATCCAAAAAAGTTCCTAAATCAATTGGTATCCAGTCAATTAGATATGGACCGATTGGATTATTTAAAGCGAGATAGCTTTTATACCGGTGTTGCCGAGGGCAATATCAATGCAGAACGGCTTATTACCATGTTGAACGTGGTGGATGGCGAATTGGTAGTGGAGGAGAAGGGGATTTATTCGGTAGAAAAATTCTTAATGGCCAGACGGTTTATGTATTGGCAGGTGTATTTGCATAAGACCGGTTTGGTAGCTGAACAATTATTGATACATACCTTAAGACGGGCAAAGGAGCTCTTGGAAAAAGGTGATGAACTACATGGTGGAAGTGCGTTGCTTCATTTTATGAAAACCAAAATAAACAAGGCGAATTTTGATACACATGCGTTGGATCAATTTGCCCGTTTGGACGATGTGGACGTTCTGGCAGCCATTAAATCATGGCAAGATCATCAAGACTTCGTTTTGTCCAACCTTTGTAACATGATCATTAATCGCAGTTTGTTGCACGTTAAGGTAAAGAACAGGCCCTTTGATCCGGCCAAGATAAAATCACGATTGGAGGATGTAATGGAAAAACACCAATTATCCGATAAAGAAGCTGCCTATTTTGTTTTTTCGGGCGAGATTCGGAACACGGCATATAACAAGAAAAGACAGAACATACTTATTCTTAGGGACAATGGAAAAATCACGGATGTCGCCAAAGCATCCGATCAGCTGAATTTAAACGCCCTGGCCAACACCGTCACCAAATATTATCTGTGTTACCCTAAAAATAGGATGTAAACTCGTTGCGTATTTTGATAAGAATTTCTCAATTCGAGTAATTTTTCTGGACAGCGTACAGAAAAGTTGTATCGAGAATCAGAGTTTGTAAACCAAAAACCATACTTTCAATTGCTCTGCCAATTGCCTTGCTGAGTTTACCGGAGTACTTTTTCCGCTGGAAAAAAATTGAACCGACGACTTTTGCGACCTATAAGCTCCAAAATACGCAACAGATGATATGAGTATTCTTATTCCTCAAATTCAATGTCTAACGGTAAGAAATATTGAAAGTTTTCCCGAGTTCTCCACTAAAAAAGAGGTATAAAAAATTCCGATCGTAAATTTCAAAACAGTCTCTAACAATTTTTCTTACTTTTGTGTCCATCTTATTAGAATTCATAAATAATAGAGTTTGAAGTTTACGGCAGGTCAGATTGCGGGTATTTTAGAGGGTGAGGTTGACGGAAACCCCGAAATTGCCGTTCATAAATTAGCAAAAATAGAAGAAGGGGAAAAGGGTTCACTTACCTTCTTGGCCAACCCAAAGTACACTTCATACATCTATACCACAAAAGCTTCCATCACCATAGTCAATAAGGATTTTATTCCCGAACAGGCTTTGGATACCACTTTGATCAAGGTTGAAGACGCATATAAGTCCTTTTCCAAATTATTGGAATATTACAATCAGGTAAAGAATAACAAAACCGGAATTGAAAAACCCGTATTTTTAACGGATACGGCCAGTTATGGTAAGGACTTTTATTTAGGGGCCTTTTCATATGTGGGCAATAATGTGGTCATAGGCGATAATGTAAAGATTTACCCAAACGTATATATAGGTGATAATGTAACCATAGGCGACAATGTGGTGGTATTTGCCGGTTCAAAAATTTATTCCGAGTCCATTATAGGTAACAATTGCGTTATTCATAGTGGTGCTATTATTGGTGCGGACGGTTTTGGTTTTACTCCCAATGAACGCGGCGAGTTTACCAAAGTACCCCAAACAGGCAATGTTATTTTGGAGGATAATGTGGATGTCGGTGCGGGTACCACGATCGATAGGGCAACTTTAGGTTCCACCATATTAAGGAAGGGTGTAAAGTTGGACAATCAGATACAAATAGCGCACAATGTGGAAATAGGCATGCATACCGCAATTGCCGCACAAACCGGAATAGCGGGATCTACGAAAATAGGAAAACATTGTATGATCGGTGGCCAAGTAGGTATTGTTGGCCATATTACCATTGGTGATCGGGTACGGATACAGGCCCAATCCGGTATAGGTAGGAACGTAAAGGACGATGAAGTATTACAGGGATCTCCGGCTTTAAATTATGGTGATTACAACAAGTCATATGTACACTTTAAGAATTTACCGAAGCTTATAAACAGAGTTGACGAAATTGAAAAAAAGAATAAAAAGTGAGTAAGACCGCTACAAAACAACGAACCATAGCCAAAGAAATTACGCTGAAGGGAGTTGGCTTGCATACCGGAGAGAATGTAACAATGCGATTTTTACCAGCTCCGGAGAACCATGGGTATGCTTTTAAACGAGTCGATTTGGAAGGTGGCCCAATCATAGAGGCAGATGCCAATTATGTCATAAACACACAGCGTGGCACCAATCTTGAAAAAAGGGGGGTTAAAATACATACATCGGAACACGTATTGGCCGCCTTGGTAGGACTGGAAATTGATAATGTACTCATAGAACTAAATTCTCCGGAACCCCCTATTATGGACGGTTCTTCCAAATTTTTTGTCGAAGCCATGGAGAAAGCGGGCATTGTGGAACAGGATAGCCCAAGGGAAGAGTATATTGTAAAGGACGTGATTTCCTATAAGGATGAAGCCACTGGGAGTGAAATTACGATTATTCCTTCAGAAGAGTACCAGGTGACGACCATGGTCGATTTTGGTACCAAGGTGTTGGGAACACAGAATGCTACTTTGGAGCATCTTTCGGATTTTAAAACGGAAATCGCCAATGCCAGGACCTTTAGTTTTCTGCACGAATTGGAAATGTTGCTGGAACACGGATTGATCAAGGGAGGGGATTTAAACAATGCCATTGTTTATGTGGACAAGGAAATTTCCCAAGCTACGATGAAGAAGCTGGAAAAGGCATTTAAGAAGGAGAAACTATCGGTAAAGCCCAATGGGATTTTGGATAATTTAACCTTGCATCAACCCAATGAAGCCGCAAGGCATAAATTATTGGATGTTATCGGTGATTTAGCATTGGCCGGTACCAGAATTCGCGGAAAGGTCATCGCCAATAAACCGGGCCATTTTGTAAATACACAGTTTGCCAAGAAACTTCAAAAAATCATAAAACAGGAACGCCGTAATTATGTGCCCGATGTTGATCTGCATGCCCCACCCGTAAAGGACATTAATCAGATTATGGAAATGCTCCCCCATAGACCGCCTTTTTTACTGGTGGATAAAATTTTGGAGTTATCGGACCAGCATGTAATCGGGTTGAAAAACGTGACCATGAACGAGCCTTTTTTCGTAGGTCATTTCCCAGGGGCCCCGGTAATGCCGGGAGTTTTGCAGATAGAAGCTATGGCGCAAACCGGAGGTATTTTGGTTTTAAGTACGGTACCCGATCCAGAAAACTATCTCACCTATTTATTAAAAATAGATAATGTTCGTTATAAGCAGCAGGTAGTTCCAGGAGATACACTAATTTTTAAGCTAGATTTGATGACCCCTATTCGAAGAGGTATTTGTCAGATGTCGGCCAGAGCCTATGCCAATGGAAAATTGGTTTCCGAAGCAGAAATAATGGCTCAAATTATTAAAGTAAAAGAAGACTAGTATGAATCAACCACTTGCCTATGTCCACCCAGGTGCAAAAATTGCCAAGAATGTGGTTATAGAACCCTTTGCGACCATTCACAACAACGTAGTAATAGGGCAAGGGACTTGGATAGGTTCCAATGTAACAATAATGGAAGGTGCCCGAATAGGCAAAAACTGTAATATTTTCCCCGGCGCCGTGATTTCGGCCCCACCCCAGGATTTAAAGTATAAGGGAGAGGAAACAACGGTAGAAATAGGAAATAATACCACGGTAAGGGAATGTGCCACTATCAATAAGGGTACGGCCGATAGAATGAAAACGGTCATTGGAAAAAATTGCCTTATTATGGCCTACTGCCATATTGCCCATGATTGTTTTATAGGGGATAATTGTATTTTTTCCAACAACTCTACCTTGGCGGGACACGTAACTATTGGGGAGAACGTAGTGTTGGCAGGTTTGGTCGCGGTACATCAGTTTGTATCCATAGGCAATCATGCGTTTGTGACCGGCGGTTCTTTGGTACGTAAAGATGTACCACCCTATGCCAAAGGGGCTAGGGAACCCATGTCTTATGTGGGTATCAATTCGGTGGGACTGCGCAGAAGAGGTTTCACTTCTGAAAAAATAAGGGAAATACAGAACATTTATCGAATCCTTTATCAAAAAAATTATAATAATACCCAAGCCGTACAGATTATCGAAGCAGAAATGGAGGCTACTCCGGAGCGGGATGAAATCCTACAGTTTATCAGGGATTCC
>JBCBZE010000367.1:0-3171 GCA_039815505.1 Bacteroidota bacterium
ACTCTTCCCTAAGGTTTCTATTTCCAATGCAGTTGCCCTGGTCTGTTCCATGCCCAATAAATCTACATTGGGCTTTATTTTATGGGCTAGTTTGTAGACATTTTCATAATCTCTTTTTGAGATAGCGGTTTCCAATTCCTTTAAATCCTGTGGAACTTCTTCTAGAAAAACTGAAATGACAGAATGAATAAATTCCTCATCCCCATCTGCCATTTCATTTATTTTATCCAAATTGTATATCATTCATTTAATTTTAACGGAAAACAATTCTTCATCTTCAAGTATACCCGAAAGATAATCATTTGCACTTACTCTTCCAACCCCGGCAGGTGTTCCAGTAAAAATAATATCTCCTTTCTTCAACATAAAATATTTGGATACATAGGAAACCAATTCATTTATCTTCCATAACATTAAGCTGGTATTTCCTTCCTGGACCGTTTGATCGTTCTTCAACAAGGAAAAATTCAAATTATTTATATCCTTGAACTTTGATTTTGGAACCCAATTACCAATAACCGCTGCACCATCAAATCCTTTGGCTTTTTCCCATGGCAGTCCTTTCTCCTTTAATGCGGATTGTAAATCCCGTGCAGTGAAATCTATTCCAAGGCCTACTTCGTCGTAATACGTATGCGCAAATTTTTCATCGATATGCTTACCCACTTTTTTAATTTTGATAAGTACCTCTACCTCGTAATGTACATCGTTTGAAAATTCAGGAATGTAAAAATCCTGTTCTTTTGGAAGTACCGCCGAGTCGGGTTTTATAAAAACTACCGGATCTGTTGGCCGTTCGTTTGCCAACTCCTTGATATGGTCCGTATAATTACGTCCTATACAAATAAGTTTCATCTTTTTACTTCTTTGTTATTTTTAAACTTATGGCCGGTATAAAATTTTGTGCCCTGTCTTTGGACTTTACGGTAAAGTTAGTCCACTCTCCCATACCATATACCATAGTTTTATAATTTTGGTTTTTATTGTAAACACCGCCAAAGGTAGGCGCAAAACGATCTTCTACCTTCAATTTATGTGTCAACGGGTGCTTCTCAATTTTTTTATACCAATTATGAGCAACAAAAAGCCATTCCAAACCTATATAAATACCGTCATCCGGAATTTTAAGTTTCAAGGCCGACAGGTCAACCGATACAAAGCCTTTTTCTTCATCCGACACAAGGATAATACTTTTTCTTAGGATATCTTTATTTGGTTTTTTTGTCGTGCCATCTATATCATATATCCTTAATCTGAATTTAGAGGAAGCTCCATTAAAACCTTTGCTTTTCTGAAAAAAGATGGTCACCTTATCTATGGATTTGGGTTGAGCCCCAATATTGGGAAAATACAGCGCCAATACCCAAGGAGTCGAGGAGGATGAAAAACCACTGGTTAGACTATAACTTAGGATCGGGTTCAATACTTCCGAGTTTCCCATATTTTCGGAGACCACTACCTCCTCCAGTTCAAAAGATTCCTCGATTAAAGCAAGCCTTTTATTTTCATACAGGTTTTTTGCGGCAACGATCGTATCCTTATAACCCAATGAAGAGAGGTGTATCCGTTTTTCCAAATAGGATTTCGGTACATCAAGGAAAAAGCGTCCTTCTTCATCGGTGGAAGTGCCCTTGAGGGTATTTAAAAAACTAAGGTTAACGTAAGGAATAGGCTGTTTTGTTTTACTATCGTATATGTTTCCCTCAAAAAGAACCTCTTGTGCTTTGGTTTGGCAAGAAAGTAGAAAAACAAAGAATAGTATAAACCGCACTTTAATTTAACTTGTTATTTAGCTTGCTTAGTTTAATTTGTGTCAAGACCTTTTTAGTGTACAGGGGAAAGTCGGCATTTAGAATCCATCCGAAATAGCCCGGTTCTTTTTCCAAAACCTCATCTACTTTTTTTCCTTTGTGTTTCCCAAAGGAGAAAGCCTCATCACCATCCTCATCCAAAGCTATAAATCCAGCGAAATCAACAAATTGCCTTCGGGTAGAAAATTCGGAAAGTTTTTTAATATTATTTTCCAGTTCCGGATAGCGTTCCAATTGGGACAAAAGCACTTCATATGTTGCATTTGTATCCGCTTCTGCACTATGGGCGTCCGTAAGGTCCTTGTTACAATAAAATTTATAGGCAGCTCCCAAAGTTCTTTTTTCCATTTTATGGAATATGGTCTGCACATCTACGGAGACCATATTTTTCATATCAAAATCTACATCTGCCCTTAGCATCTCCTCCGCAAGTAATGGAATATCAAAACGGTCGGAATTGAACCCACCTAAATCACTGTCCTTGATCAATGCGTAAATTTCCTTGGAAAGTTCCTTAAAAGTAGGCTCGTTGGCCACTTTCTCATTAGAAATGCCGTGTATGGCTATAACTTCATCCGGAATTCGCATCTCCGGATTTACCAACCACGTCCTACTTTCCTTATTGCCATTGGGAAACACTTTTAATATAGATATTTCTACAATCCTATCCTTGGCCACGTTGGTTCCCGTGGTTTCCAAATCAAAAAAACAAATAGGTTTGGTTAACTTTAATTGCATTCCATTCCACGATTTACACAAAGATAGTTATTGAAAATATATTCCAAATGTGTACAGTTATAACTTGAAGACATTTGAAATAAATACGACGGTAATTTTAAACTGGATCGATCAAAGGTCAAATTTCCCTGTTTACGTCCCATGCCTCCAAATAATCTGCTATGGCCTTTACGAACATCCCCCCCAAAGCACCGTTCACCACTCTATGGTCATAACTATGGGATAGGAACATTTTACTACGAATTCCAATAAAATCCCCTTCATTTGTCTCGATAACGGAAGGCATTTTACGAATGGCCCCTAAAGCCAAAATACCTACCTGTGGCTGATTAATGATAGGCGTGCCAAAAACGCTTCCAAATGTGCCTACATTGGTAACCGTGTAGGTACCCTCCTTGACCTCATCTGGTTTTAAGGCATTATTTCTTGCCCTATTGGCCAAATCATTGACCACTTTGGCCATACCTACCAAGTTCAATTGATCGGCATTTTTGATCACAGGTACAATAAGGTTCCCATCGGGTAACGCTGCGGCCATGCCAATATTGATGTTCTTTTTCTTTATAACGGAGTCTCCTTCCACGGAGATGTTCACCATTGGAAAATTCTTTAGGGCTTTTGC
>JBCBZE010000084.1:0-11273 GCA_039815505.1 Bacteroidota bacterium
GAATCTTCAAGTAAAAGGGAAACAGAATTGTCCTTTGCGTTTACCACGTGTAGTTTAAGGATGTTCTGATGGCGGTTGGTCGTCTGCACGCTCAAATAATTTGAATTGTTCATCCATTGTATTCTAGGTATATAGTGGGGGTTACCTAAATCTATCTCGTTGATGGTACCTGATTCCATATCGCACATATGCAGGGAGACTTTTGCATTTTCCTCACCCGCTTTGGGATATTTAAATACGTAGGGGTATTGATACAATTCTTGACCATATACATCCATGGAAAACTCGGGAACCTTGCTTTCATCAAAGCGTAGAAAAGCTATTTTGGAGCCATCGGAGTTCCATGCAAAAGCCTTGACAAAGGCAAACTCTTCTTCATAGACCCAATCGGTTACGCCATTGATAATATGGTTCTTTACACCGTCCGTGGTCAATTGTTTTGTAGCCTTTGAAGCTATATCAAAAACAAAAATATTATTCTCATGTACATAGGCTACCTGTTTATTATCCGGCGATAAGGATGGTTCCTGGATTTTACGCTCGGAAACCTTGATAATATCCTTGGATGTAATATCATAGATGTAATATATACCTAGGCTGGACCTTCTAAAGATAGATTCCACTTCGGTCGCCAAAAGTATTTTGGATTCGTCATCACTAAACTCATAAGAGCTAAATGAAGGGATATTTTCGGAATTTGAGGAAGAGACTATAGTTTCCACTTTCTCCAAGGTTTTATAATCATACTTGTCGATCGAGCTGCCTTGGGAAGACCTATTTACATTTAAAATCGTGTACTGCTTACCATTATTCATGGATCTTAGCACTTCTAACCCCTCCGTTCTAAAAGCACCTCCCCAAATCTCTTCAAGGGTTATCTGTTTTTGTTGGGCTTTGGTCGTAGTTATGAACGTGATTAAGGAAAGAACAAGAAATAACGTTTTTTTCATAGGTTTTTAAAGATTTTTTAAAATTTTTCAAGTTTACTAATAATTTGACAGATAAATAAACTTTAGCCCCAAATACTCACATGTTCCATGCCTTTTAACAACAAAGTGGGAATATCTCCGGATTATTTGCTTAATGTTTATCTTTGAAACAAGAAACCAATACCCTATGATTGCTCCTATTAAAGGATTTTCCAAACTGACCAAAGCTGAAAAAATAGATTGGATCGCCCGCAATTACACCGATAACTCCGAAACCACAAAAAAAATCCTTGCCGGTTATTGGAATTCCGACATTGAACTGCAAAAACTCCATGACGAGTTTATAGAAAATACCATTACCAATTATTATTTGCCCTTGGGAATTGCCCCCAATTTTTTAATAGACAACACTTTGTATGCCATTCCTATGGCAATAGAGGAAAGTTCCGTGGTTGCAGCAGCCAGTAAATCGGCCAAATTTTGGCAAGATCGTGGAGGATTTAAGACCACTATTATTGGTACGGAAAAAATTGGTCAGGTACATTTCATGTTCCAAGGCGATTTTCATCGACTAGAAGAATTTTTTGATACCCTAAAACCCATATTGGTGGCAGATGCCGAACCCATAACCAAAAACATGGAAAAAAGAGGGGGCGGCATAAAGCATATTGAGCTAAGGGACCAGACCAAAAGGCTCCCTAATTACTACCAATTGCATTGTACTTTTGAGACTTTGGACGCCATGGGTGCCAATTTCATCAATTCTTGTTTGGAACAATTCTCCACAACCCTAAAAAGGGAAGTCGAGAAGTACAAAAATTTCTCAGAAGCTGAAAAAAATTTGGAGATCGTTATGAGTATTCTTTCCAATTACGTCCCCAGTTGTCTGGTTAGGGCAGAGGTAAGCTGCGCTGTTGATGCCCTAAATGACAATGCATCAATAACCCCCAGGGAATTTGCCGAAAAAATGGTGAGGGCGGTGGATATCGCCAAAGTAGAACCGTATAGGGCGGTAACCCATAACAAAGGCATTATGAACGGGGTGGATGCAGTGGTATTGGCTACAGGGAACGATTTTAGGGCCGTAGAGGCAGGTGTACATGCCTATGCCGCAAAAGATGGAACATATACGAGCCTAACACATGCGGAAATTATAGACGATACCTTTAAGTTTTGGATAGAAATTCCATTGGCCTTGGGTACCGTAGGTGGTTTAACAAGTTTACATCCCTTGGTAAAACTTGCCCTTGAAATACTTAAAAAACCCTCGGCAAAAGAGCTGATGAAAATTGTTGCGGTCGCCGGACTTGCCCAAAACTTTGCCGCCTTACGTTCTTTGGTCACCACAGGTATTCAACAAGGACATATGAAAATGCATTTATTGAATATTCTTAATCAGATGGGAGCAACGGAAGTTGAAAAAGAAACTTTGGTCGATTATTTCAAGCATCATACGGCCAGCCATAATACCGTGGTAGAGGCATTTCAAAAATTAAGAAGCAACCGATGAGGAAAAGCTTTTATAGCAATGGAAAATTACTGCTTACCGGTGAATACTTAGTTTTGGACGGCGGTCTGGGTTTGGCACTCCCCACAAGATACGGTCAAAGCCTGAGCGTAACGGAAACGAACACTTCAAAACTTGAATGGCGGAGTTTGGATATCAATGAAAAAATCTGGTTTCATACAACTTTTGAATTAGACCCTTTAAAACCAACTGTTGAAAGCACACGTTTTTCGGCGGGTGAAAACGACAATGCCATTGTTGAAACACTTTCCAAAATTTTAGCGGAGGCAAAAAAATTAAACCCAGGGTTCTTAAGAGGTGAACAAGGTTTTGTAGTAGAAACCAAACTAGATTTCCCAAGGGATTGGGGCTTGGGCTCATCGTCTACCCTGATCAATAACATTGCGCAATGGGCGATGGTCAATGCGTACGAATTGCTTTGGAATTCATTTTCTGGAAGTGGTTATGATATTGCCTGCGCGCAACATGACCGGCCTATTCTATATCAACTGGATAAGGAAGTTCCCAGAGTGGAAGAAATTGATTTTAACCCACCCTTTGGGGACTCCCTATATTTTGTGCACTTAAACAAAAAACAGAGTAGCCGAGAAGCTATAACAAAGTATAGAGCTATACATTTTGATAAGGGGGACATCATTGATAAAACCTCTGAAATCACCCGGTCCTTAATTTATTGTACCGATCTATCTGATTTTGAAGCGCTCCTACAGGAACATGAAAAACTACTTTCGGATACACTACATATACCCACTGTCAAGGAATCACTTTTTCCGGATTATGCCGGAAGCGTTAAAAGTCTTGGAGCATGGGGAGGCGATTTCATTTTAGCCACCGGAACTGTTGAGGCACCCGTTTACTTTAAGGAGAAGGGTTTTGAAACCGCAATTCGTTATTTGGATATGGTGCTATAAAAAAGCCCTCCGGAATTGGAGGGCTTATAAAAATAGTATTTAAAACCCCTTGTACATTTTGATAATTGAAGATCAAAATGCGCAACGGGTTATTTAAAGTATCTTAATAAAAGGTTGCCCGTTCATCTTCTATTTCAGATTCTTCCTTTAAGGCGTTGTATACGGCCGTATTGACTCTAGCGGCTCCAGAAGTCCTTAAATTATTGGCATACGTGCTGTAATTGTCCAGTTTTGGGGCTTCCTCCTTTTTAACCACCCTTACCATAAACACACCACTTTCGCCCTCTATCAACCCTGAGGTGGTTCCTTGGTCCAATGCAAAGGCCGTACCTACTACCAATGGTTCCCTACCCGCTCCAGGAATGGTCGGTGATTTTACCGTTAGCGCGGATGCGGTAGAAGATGTTACATTATTTTCCGTAGCAAAAGTCTCCAAGGATTTTCCCTGATTGGCACTAATGATCTGTGCCGCTTTTCTTTCTTTTCTCAAAATAGGCAATACATTTGCCGAAGCGTCTTCCACGGACCTTACCCCTTCTTTATATTCACCGGTAAGTTGTACAATGGCATAACCGTTGTTGATATTGAAACGTTTAATATCCCCAACTTCCGTATCTCCGTTAAAGGCCCACTGAACTATATTGCGTTGTGCCGATAGACCGGGAAGATTTTCATCCATGGCCTTGATCTTATTTACGGGCCTTACAACATACTCATTTTCCTTGGCAAAATCAGCAAAGGCCTTATCGGAGGAAGTGGTACCCATTTCAAATTTGGTAGCGTCCGTGAACAAGGTATTTATAGTTTCTTCGGAAGGCTCTATTTCCCGCACCAAAGTCGCAATCTGCATAAGGTCTTGTTTGTCATCTACTTTTACAATGTGGTATCCAAATTCGGTCTCCACTAAATCTATGGTACCTATAGCGTTGCCAAAAGCAAAATCATTGAATTTTTCGGTCATTACCCCTTCTTGAAAATAGCCCAAATCACCACCTCTGGGAGCAGATGGACCATCCGAATTATCCCTTGCCAATTCCGTGAATACCGTGCCCTCTTTTTTGGCCTGTTTTAACAGGTCATTTGCAATTTCTTCGGCTTCTTCCTGAGTTCTTGTAATCTCTGGCTTGGCCCTTTCCGCACCTTCGTAAGTGATTAAAATATGACTTGCCTTTACCGAGCCATTCGCTTTTCTATCTATCATTTTGGAAACCTTAAAAGCGTCCCCGTCCCTATAAGGGCCATATACGTCACCTACCTTTAAAGTGGCCAAGGTATCCGCGAACTTGGCAGGTAAATCCTTTTTCGCTTTGTAGATCGTATCGAACTTGGTATCGGACTTTCTATCCAAGAAAGCGGCCACATCGTTTGTATTCCTAAAACCGGGAATGGTCTCCGTTGTATCCCTTTCTTCGAAATACTCCTGGCTGTCCTCCAATAATTTAGTGATATCGTCCTTTATGGAATTCTCATCTTCCAATGAAGGTTTTTCCTCAAAATATACAAATTGAATATCTCTGGCCCTTTCTTGTTTAAAATCCTCCTTATGAGCATCTATATAGGCTTTTATTTCTTCTTTGGTAATTGTAATGGAGCTATCCGGAATAGAGGTATAAGGTACCCTTACATAGGTGACATCTACCTTATCGTTGGCCAATTTATAATCTAGCTCCCCTTCCTTTAACGTTGCTCCCACACCCGCTTTGATCAAATTAAAATAGGTCTGTTCTTTGGCCAATTGTATTATTGCCTTCTCGGTTTGCAACCAACTATCGTATCGCAATGGATCGCTTGCTTTCCAATTGGCGACCGCATCCCTGAAGATATTTTCATCAAAAATGCCACTTTCGTTTTGAAACTCCGGGCTTTGGGCATATCCCGTGGTCTTTAAAAAATTGATGATTTGATCTTGCTCTATCGCAATGCCCAAATCTTCAAATTGTTGCCCTAAAATCGTAGTTCTTACTTGCTGGTCCCATACTTGATTTACCAACTGCATGGATGAGGTGGTTGGTGGAGAATTTCTCGAAGCCGTCTCCACTTTTTTTCTAAAATCATCAATAGAAATATCATCCCCGTTAATCTCCCCTACCGAAGAGCCTATCTTTCCGCCTCCAAAATCATTACTTGTGAAAATACCCGATATCACAAATGCGAAAAGGGCCATACCGATAATCAGTATCAAAATGGTTGTCCTTTTTCTAATATTCTCTAAAATTGCCATTGTATGGATTGTTTAAAATCAGTTTGCGAAATTACTATTTTTAATTGGAAAAATAAAGCCAAAAAGAAGTCCAAAACCTATGTATATCAAGCTTATTCCTTTTCCAATACTTTGAGTTCCACCAAATCTATCTTGGTATTGGACACCTCCAATATGGTAAATAGAAAATTATCTATCCTAATTTCCATATCCTGTTCGGGAATCTCTCCGGTTTCATTGACGATGAGCCCTCCAAGGGTCTCATATTCCTCATTATCGGGAAGTTCCAATTTATAATTTTCATTTATATAGTCCACTTCCATCCTTGCAGAGAACTGAAAGGTAGTTTCATTGAGTTGCTCCTCATACAGATCAGTGGAATCGTGTTCATCTTCAATTTCGCCAAAAAGCTCCTCAACAATATCCTCTACGGTCATAATTCCAGAGGTACCGCCATATTCATCCAACACCACTGCAATACTTTTTCTTTTTTTGGTGAGTACGTTCAAGATATCCTGAATCAGCATGGTTTCCGGTACAAATTCTACCGGTAATAGAATACTTCGTATCGTATTCGGTTTTTTGAATAGCTCATAGGAATGTATATAGCCAATGATATTATCCACTGTATCCTTGTATATCAATATTTTGGAATATCCGGTTTCCGTAAACAATTTTGCCAAGTTCTTGGGTGTTTCATGTAACTCCACGGCCGTGATTTCCGTTCTTGGCACCATCACCTCCCTTGCCTTCACCGCGGAGAACTCCAATGCATTTTGAAAGATCTGTATCTCGGAATCCACTTCGTCCGCTTCCTCTACCGTTTCCATTTGCTCCGTGATATAATCTCCCAATTCCATTTTACTAAAGGCCAATTGGACCTCATCCCCATCGGTCTTGAAAAAAGTTTTTAGGATAAAATCGGATACTTTTATTACAAACTCCGAGATAACCGAAAACAGCATATAGAAAAAATACGCGGGAACCGCCAGAACTTTCAATAAGGTATTGGAATAAATTTGAAACAGTACTTTGGGTAAAAACTCGGCGGTCAGCAAAATAACAATGGTAGAGATTACGGTTTGGGCAAGTAGACTAAAATCCGTCACCAATACATTGATGAATTGGTTATTGGTAGGATAAAGAACGGTGAACCAATCCATTAGCAGTTCTCCCATAAAAAGCCCGTAAACTACCAAGGCTATATTGTTACCAATAAGCATTGTGGCAATAAATTTAGACGGTCTTTTGGTAAGTAAGGTAAGAATTCTTGCCAGAACACCTTCTTGTTTTTTTTCTATCTCTATATGGATTCTATTCGCAGACACAAAAGCGATCTCCATACCGGAAAAGAAGGCCGATAATACCAGTGAAACCCCAATTACGACATATTCGGTTTCCAAAACTACTGTTGATTATCTCGTTTGCGTTTTTCGAACTTTCTTCGGTAATTTCTTCTAAAAAGAAACATCCCTATGGAAACCAAAGCGAAAAAAACAAATAAATAGGCACTTTGCCGATCCGCTTCCCAATCGGTGTATACGCGATGGGCCGAGAATAAAAAAATGGCCAGATAGACATATTCGGTATACCGTAAAATCTTAATCATATTTATTCTTCTTTTATCGTCATTAGGCCATAGGTCTTATGGGCGTTAAAAAAACTAAAGTCTTTATTAAAATCCATTCCCTCACCATCCATTAGAGTTCCATCCTCAGGATTGGTATAGGTAAACTTTGCTTGGGTAAAAATCCACTCATTGGCCCTATCCCAATACAATTGTGGGGCTTCCAATTTTTTACCGTCATGGCTTTCTATGACCACATTCCCCTGTAAATCTATCAAATTTGTTGCAGAATAAATAATACAATAATCCGCCTTAATTACACTTTTGTTATTGTCCTGATCAAAGAAATCTACTTGCAGGCCATTGGGAAATGTGCGATAGGGAAATCGTAAGTTATCAAAGTCCTCACTAATGGGACTGGTCAAAATTGCGATCACTTTGGAATCTGCCATCTCCTCACTACCCAAATTCTCTTTGGTTTCGGTATAGGTCAAGGTGAAATTTTCTGCTATTCCCTGTGGAAATATTTTTGTTTGGGCTTCTTCGCCAACCCTTTTATAATTATCCTTGCATGAAGAAAAAAGCATTGCCATAACTAAGGTTATGGCAATGCTTTTAAAATAATTTATAAAGGGTTTTATCATCTTATAGACTCGGTACTTTTACGCTACCGCCGACCCAACAACTAAATGTAATTCTTTGACCTGCTTTTCCAGAGTTGAATATATCTGTCTTGGAGGGTGCCTTGGCACTGTAACTAGCTGCTGTTTGACTTGCCCTACCACTTAAAGAAGGATCCACTCTTCCGGCTTTACGTGCCATTTCCGCAGCCTTCCAATAAATCGCCCGTTTTTCAAAAGTAGTACTGCCACATTGATTGGCACTACCCGCATATAAATTGGCGATTAGCAAATACGCTTTTCCATTCGCGGAATTGGCATTGATAGCTTTTTGCGCATAGCTTCTGGCCGTAGACTTACTCCCTCTTCTATAAATCGTGGCAATTTTATACAATAGGTTGGATTTCCTGTAAGGGTCCGTTTCCAATTCAACCGCTTTGTTGAAATCGGCAATGGCACCTTTGGAATCCCCTGATTTTTGTTTTAATGTTCCCCCATATACATAGGCATCTGCCGAAGGGTCTAAAGCCAATTGCGCTTCAAACAACTTTTTGAACATGGGATCGTCCGTACATTCCTTACTGAACATTCTCCCTACGGCTCTCTTCACCCACACCACGTCATCTTTTTTGGCGTCGAAACTTTTTTGATATAAGGGAATCAGATTTCCACAATCTGCCAAGGCACCCAACTTAGAATCTATACTGCCCGCTATCTTTCCGAAGGATTTGGAATTGGTTGTAGCGACTTTCAATCGTCTCTTCTCTTTGGATGTTAGCGTTCCCAAGGAGTCTTTAGGTAAAAGCTTGGTAACTACATCTGTAAGCTTTTTATTTTCTACTTCAATTTTTTCCGTTACATCATCATAGGCATCGAATACTTCCTGCAAATCCCTGCTTCCGGCATTATGTAAATCCACCAAGTTGGAAAAATATAGGTATAGGGCCTTAGGATTTTTAAAGTTTTTCTTATCCTCTTCAAAAGCCTTGTTCAACAACATATACACTTCTTCCGTAGAGGCCATCTTATTATCATGCATCATCATGGCCTTATCGATCATTACATCGGCCATTTTAGCTTTCTTCGGGAAATACTTTAAGCTATTCTCTCCCAAGACCACCAAATCATTGATATAGCCTTCTTTCTCCGAGCCGGAGGATTTTTTAATTTTATCTTTTAAGATTCTTTTACCATAGGCAAAAGTGGCCCAGTTTAGTTCAGGGCAAGCTTCATATACCATTTTCCATGGTGTATAAGCTGCATCATAGTTTTTTACCTTAGCGTGTTCAGAGAATATGGAAAGGTTCGTCATACACTCAGGATTTTGGGCTTGAGCATTACTTACGCCCACTATCCCGAGAACCGCGATGGCTATTACGTAAAGTTTCTTTTTCATCTTACTATGTATTTAAAGTGGTTAATGTACTAAATTTTTCTCAATTTAATTTCCTTTTGAGGAACCATCTATCGTTCAATGACAGTCCTAAGTTGATTTGGAAATAACTTTCTTCTATTAAATCCGCCGCAGTTGTTCCCCTTCTTCCGAGCTCAAAACCTAAATTTAAGTTAGAAAAGCTTCCACCCAGCGGTAATCCAAGACCAAAATTTATGCCAAAGTTATTTATCTCCTTGTCGTTAAGGACCAAACCTGTCTTCTCGTAACGTACTCCGGCCCTATACGTAATTCGTTTAAGGTAGCTGGAAAAAGTAGAATAATCGGGAATGAAAAAACCACCAAATGCGAAGGTACTCGCATCCTCATATACCAAATTATCCAAACTTATAAAATCGTTGGTAAACGAACTTAGTTCCTGAAAACTATACTCCGCGCCCAAGAACCACTTCTTGTCCTTACCAAACCCCAAGCCAAAGGTCGTGGTAGTAGGGACCTTTAGTTCCGTATTCGCTAAATTCTGGGCATCTAAATTTACGTCTATTATTTCAATATCCTGACCGTCAATGAGGCTAAAAGATCCTATACGTTGCGTATTTTTTGAGGTAAGGTTAGCTTGCGTATTTACCCGTAAGGAAGTGAACAGGGTATATTTTTTATTGATCGTAGGTGTGTAATTGACCGCAAAATTAAAGTCGGCCCCGTTTATTCTGGATGATCTTCTATCCGAAGTCCCAAACTGTACGCCCTCTACCGATTGCACTATGTTATTCTCCAATGTCCCAAAACTAAAGTTAACAGTAGCGCCCAACGTAAGGTCTTTGGTCAATTTATGTCCTAAGGACAGATAAACCCTATTAAGCCCCCCTTCTCCTCCAAAAGCACTGGTCACCGAATCCTGATTTTGATCAACGGTTTCGGTAACTATATCATACCCCACCGAGGACAAGGGCACTATCCCGAACCCCAATCCAAAATTCTTTGCCAGTGGAAAACCAATGGACAGATATTCCAAATTGGTGACCGAAGAGTTTTCCTGATCCGTAAAACTTTTTAGGCGGAGCTCCCTATGCGAGACTCCAATGGAATAGGTGGTAAGCTTTAAATTGGCATATGCCGATGGGTTATTTAAATTTATATGTATGCTATCCGCATACAAACCAATACCTCCCATCATTTGGTTTTCTGCGGTAGTAGCGGATCTTAATTCACCGATACCAAAAAAGGAATAAGGAGACACCGTACCATTTTGTGCATATACGCCACCAGCAATGCACCATATTGTTGCAATCAGAAATTTCTTAACCATTTAATGTTTGTTGTACTCCAGCAAATAATTTAAACCCTCTAGGAGAAAATTGGAATGCGCAAATATGGTATTTTTTAATCGTTTTGACAAAAATTGGGCATCGCCGCCTGTTAAAATAACTGTTAAATCTGTAAAACGGGAACTATATTGATCAATAAGCCCATCTATCTCATTACAAATGCCATAGACCACCCCGCTCTGCATTCCGGTTTCCGTGGTATTACCGATAAAATCCAATGGGTCCCCAGGCTCCAATGAAGGAAGGTTGGAAGTCTGATGGTGCATGGCATTAAACCGCATTTGCAGTCCCGGTGAAATGGCACCGCCCAAATACTCGTCGTAATCATTGACCATATCGTAGGTGATACATGTTCCCGCATCAATGACCAAGGTATTGCCATGGGGGTTATGGTAAAAAGCCGAAGTGGCCAGCGCTATCCTATCCACACCTAGTTTTTCAGGGGTAGCATACGAATTTTTAAATGGGGTCTTGCTTTTGTGGGTCAGTAGGTGAACCTTGCAGAATATGGAGACCAAGTCTATGTGTTTCTTGTCCAAATGCCCCACCGATGAAATAATGGCACTACCAATGTCCGGATAATAATCAAAAAATTCCTTTACCTTTTTTGAAAAATCCATAACCGTTACCTTTTGGTAATACAGCATGGTTTCTTTCTCGAAAACAGCGAGTTTTACAAAAGTATTCCCGGCATCTACAATAAGGTTCATGGTACAAAGATCATAAAATGAAAAAAACAAATGCCTTTTTTTCGTTTTTTGTTTGTAGTTCCTAATTTTGAAATTATATTTGCACCC
>JBCBZE010000392.1:0-2809 GCA_039815505.1 Bacteroidota bacterium
ATCACCATATCATCATAGTCCTCCTTGAACATGGCTCCTTTCAAAATCTCTACGGCATCCTGTTTATACCCTTGCGTAAGGAATAACATGGCCTTGGCGGCACGCTCCGGGGTTTTTACCAGACCTTCCCTACTCACATCCTCCCCTATCTCATTGATAATCGTTGAAAAACGCTCTTTTACCTCGTTGGTGATATGTATATTGTATTCTTCTAAATTTTGGTATGGTGACATATATATGTAGTGTTTAACCTAACTTATCGCTATAGTATTTTTTAAGTTTATCGATTTTTGGGTTGATGATGACCTGGCAATAGGGTTGCGCTCTATGGTCGTTGAAATAGTTTTGATGATCTTCTTCGGCATGGTAAAATATGACCGCCTCGGACACGGCCGTTACGATAGGTTGTTCAAAAACGTTTTTATCTTCCAAGAAGGCAATGAATTTTTCGGCGGATTGCTTTTGCTCCTCATTTTGATAAAAGATTTCACTCCTGTATTGGGTACCCACATCGTTTCCCTGCCTGTTCAGGGTCGTTGGGTCGTGCGTCGCAAAGAAAACCTCCAATAATTCCTCAAAAGAGATGCGCTCGGGGTCGAACGTAATCTGTATAGCTTCGGCATGGCCCGTTCTGCCTGTACAAATTTCGCGATAAGCAGGGTTTTTGATAGTTCCGCCCGTATAACCCGATATTACCTTTTCTACACCATTTAAGCGTTGAAAGACAGCCTCGGTACACCAAAAACATCCTCCTGCAAAAACAGCTGTTTCATAATTCTCTTGAGACATAGATCGTCGTAGTTTAATAATTGTTAAAAATACCTATTTCCATTGACAAAACGAGGTTCTAGATTCGATTAGTCTTACGGCACCATAGAAAATTACTATAGTAGTTTCGGTACCGTAAGATTATTGGATTTGAAACCTTTATTTTTGTCATATCGCCTGCGAATGTTTACTTTCATCCTCGAAAAGATAACGAATGATCCAAGCTTCCAATATTCAAAAATTCTATGGAGAACTCCAGGTTCTAAAAGGTGTTGACCTTCATATTAAAAAGGGAGAAATAGTCTCTATCGTAGGAGCCTCGGGCGCCGGTAAAACCACGCTTTTGCAAATCTTGGGCACCTTGGATACCCAATCGAATAAAAACGATAGCAATTTATGGATCAATACCGTTGATATTAATACCTTGTCCGATAAGGCCTTGGCAAAATTCAGAAACGAACATATTGGCTTTATCTTTCAATTTCATCAATTACTACCGGAATTTACCGCTTTGGAAAATGTATGCATCCCCGCCTACATCAAAAAAACCCAAAAAAAAGAAGCGGAAACCAAGGGTAAGGAACTATTGGATTTTTTGGGCCTGTCCCACAGATATCACCATAAACCCAATGAACTTTCGGGAGGAGAGCAACAGCGTGTTGCGGTTGCGAGGGCCCTTATAAACAGTCCTTCCATCATTTTTGCCGATGAACCCAGTGGCAATTTGGATTCCGAAAGTGCCGATAACCTGCATCGACTCTTTTTTGAGTTGCGCGATCAATTTGGCCAGACTTTCGTCATCGTAACCCATAATGGAGATCTTGCCGATATGGCGGATAGAAAACTGACCATGGTAGACGGACTCATAACCAAGTAGCACCCTAATGACCCAAAGCGAGCTCAAGACTTTTTTGGATGCCAAAGTATCGCAATATAATCACCCTAAATTCCTGGAATCGGACCCTCTTCAGGTGCCACACATATTTTCAAAAAAAGAGGACATTGAAATTTGTGCCTTTTTAACGGCCACCATCGCTTGGGGGAATCGGAAAAGTATTATAGCCAATGCCCATAAAATGATGGGGCTGTTGGATAACGCCCCCTATGAATTTGTAATGGGACACCAAGAAACCGAATTGGAAAAACTGTCCTCCTTTGTGCATAGAACGTACAACGGGGAGGATTTCATCTATTTTATAAAGGCTCTTAGGCATATCTACACAAACCATAGGGGGCTAGAGCATGTCTTTGGCCAGAGCCTGGCACAAAACTCCGTACAGCCTGCCATTGCCGGTTTTAAACAGGTGTTTTTTGAAATCCCCCATCCGCAACGTACCACTAAACACGTATCCGACCCAAGCAAAGGTTCCGCGGCAAAGCGCATTAATATGTTTTTACGTTGGATGGTGCGCGACAATGCCACCAAGGTGGATTTTGGCCTTTGGAAAACAATTAAACCGGCCCAATTATCCTGCCCGCTAGATGTACATTCAGGGAACGTAGCCCGGAAGCTAAATTTATTGAAACGGAAACAAAACGATGCCAAGGCCGTTGAGGAGCTCGATACCAATCTTCGCAAACTAGACCCGGTGGATCCCGTGAAATATGATTTTGCACTTTTTGGGCTGGGTGTTTTCGAAAAATTCTAGCGCAGCTCCCTTTTCCCTAATCGTTCATGCCATCAATAGGTGCCGACTTGGTCATCCGTCAAGGTTTTTACAAAAGCCACCAGTGCCTTTTCTTCCTTTTTGGTCAACTGTAAATTATCGAACGGCAAGGTTTGGAATTCAAGGTCAAAACCCAATCCACCTCCACCACCTAAATTGTAAAAATTCATTACTTCCTCTAAACTGTTGTATACGCCGTTATGCATATACGGAGCGGTGAGCTCCGCATTTCTGACCGTTGGGGTCTTGAACATACCCCGATGCAGCTCTTTGTTGAACCTCCAGTAAAAACCAAGATCGTCATCCAGTTGCTTGTTGGCCGCTGTTTCCGGCACCCCGATAACTTCTTTTTCCGTTTCCATAAAAAATGGTGG
>JBCBZE010000182.1:0-7104 GCA_039815505.1 Bacteroidota bacterium
AATATTTTCTTTTGTCCAGATCTGACGTTTCTCCTCTTTTCATAGTAATAAATGGTTTTTAACCTAAAACCTTTTTGGTGTGGATTAAGATTTTCCGAAATACAATAAGGGTTTTCGGGAAATGCAAAATGTTCTGAATAGGTTATGGGCAAAGGGGGAAGTTCTTTGGATATTTCCAATGTGTTCTCAACCAGTTTTTTGTTTTGGTCAAAACCTTTTTTCTGCTGTACCAATAATTTTTCGATGACCGGTTTCCAGAGTGCCTGACCTTTTGATCCCCTTGATTTTTCCAAATAAGAACTAGCTTCATCAAATTTAGAGAGCCAAATATAGGCTTGGCTAAGGTTTAAGTAGATCGCCCCTATATTTTTTGAGGAGATACGAGCGCCTTTATCATTAGGTACGAACTCCAATATTTCTTTTTTCCATAAATCAATAGCCTTGGTCAGTAAAGGTATGGATGCCTTTTGATTTTCGGTATTCATGAATTCCATGGCCTCTACGTAGTTAGCTTTGGCTTCCTGTAAAGCAGTATAATCATGTTTCTTTGATTGAATGGTCCATATAGGCAACCGGTCGGATTTTTCTTGATAGCCATGCTGGTCATTGATATAGGTATTCATGAAACCAAGAAACTGATCGGCCATGGTTTTGGACAAAGATGCTAGACCGGCTTTTTTTTCTTTTTCCAGAGCCTTTTTTGCATCTGCCTCATTGTCAAATACTTGTTTGGAATCTATTTTTGATGTAAAATCATCGATGTTTTTAAGGTCTGAACGATAGAATTTGGCCCCATCAACGGGTGTGGTTATTTGTGTTGCTGCACGGATTTCTCCTTCCAAGACATAAATAAACTTTTGACTACCTGCCGTAAAACCATTTCCTTTATAGGTGGTTACATATGCTTTAGACTCAAAGGACTCTAGGTTTATATCAATTATGAAATCCGGTTCGGTCTTGAGATATTGGTAACCGTTCAACACTAATTTTTCATGTATGATGTCCTGGTTCGGTATGGGTAGGGAAGAGTAGTTGGTTATACGTAAATTATAAGTCTTTAGATTGGTTTCAAGCGGTTGTTCAGGTAGCTGCAGATACTTTATTTCTACCTTCTCATTTTTTGGTTTCTGGGAAAAAACGGATAGAGTAAAAAAAAATAGTAGACAAAATCTATATAAAATCGTCATGTAGAGAAGTGTAAAGATTCATGTTTCTTAACGAAAAGCGAAAGTTTTTAGTATGGGGAAAGAATCATATGTTCAATAAAAAATCCGATTTACAGGCTCGTAAATCGGATTTTTCTAAGCGAGATTTTTATTTATTATTTTACTTTTTCTACAATGGCTTTAAACGCCTCTGGGTGGTTCATGGCCAAATCCGCTAAAACCTTCCGGTTAAGCTCAATTCCATTGGCCTTTACCTTGCCCATAAACTGGGAATAGGACATACCATGTAAACGTGCACCCGCATTTATACGTGTAATCCAAAGTGCACGGAAATTTCTTTTCTTGTTTCTTCGGTCCCTGTAAGCATATGTCATTGCTTTTTCGACCGCATTTTTGGCTACTGTCCAGACATTTTTACGTCTTCCAAAGTAACCTTTGGCTTGCTTCATCACTTTTTTTCTACGAGCTCTGGAAGCAACTGAATTTACTGATCTTGGCATAATTTTAATTTTTTTGTAGTAGGCGCCCTTGCTTGATCTAGGGACTTTTATTGGCCCAACTCCATGGTTAATAAATTACCTAAAAAACAATTATTTTAAACGTAATTGTTCCTTAATACTATTCACATCATGATCATGTACCAATGTATCATGTGTTAACTTAAGCTTACGCTTTTTAGATTTTTTGGTCAGAATATGACTCTTAAAAGCGTGCTTTCTTTTGATTTTACCAGAACCGGTAAGCTTAAATCGCTTTTTGGCACTGGATTTTGTTTTCATCTTAGGCATCTTCTCCTAGTTTATGGTTTACCTCGCTTATATATGCTGAACCAGCCTGCGAGCAGACTGGTTTCAGTATTTTTTTCCATTTCCCGTAATCATGGGAAATCACTATGCTACTTTTTTGTTTTGGGCGCCAAGAACATTGTCATTCGCTTTCCTTCCAATTTGGGCATCTGTTCTACTTTTCCATAATCCTCCAATTCCGATGCCAACTTCAATAACAATATTTCCCCTTGGTCCTTATACACAATGGAACGTCCTTTAAAAAAAACATAGGCCTTTAATTTAGCACCATCTTTTAAAAACTTTTCCGCATGCTTCTTTTTAAATTCATAGTCATGGTCGTCCGTTTGGGGACCAAACCTAATTTCCTTTACGACTACTTTGGAAGCCTTGGCCTTCATGGCCTTTTCACGCTTCTTTTGCTCGTACAGAAATTTTTTATAGTCAATAATTTTACAAACCGGCGGATCTGCCTTTGGAGATATTTCTACCAAATCCAGACCTAGTTCATTAGATTTTACAATGGCATCCTGCAAGGAATATACACCCACTTCTACATTATCACCAACCAATCTAACATTGGGAGCCGTAATCTTTTCGTTGATATTATGCGGGTTTTTATTTTCCCTTCTAGGTTGGGGCCTAAATCTTCTTCTTATTGCTATGACTTAATATTTTTTAATTAAACGTAAATTTTTAAAACGACTTTAAGGTACTATTTATTTCACTAGATACCAAGTCGGAAAAATCTTTAACGGTAATAGAACCTAAATCTTCACCACCATGTCTTCGAACGGCGATAGTTTCATTTTTTTCCTCCTGTTCACCGACGATTAGCATAAATGGCAATTTATTCATTTCTGCTTCACGTATTTTCTTGCCTACCGTCTCGTTTCTTTTATCAACGAGGGCGCGAATTTCGTGATTTTCTAGTGAATTTAAAACTTTTTCGGCATATTTTTCATGTTTCTCACTGACCGGCAATACAATAGCTTGATCGGGAATTAGCCATATGGGGAAATTTCCTCCCGTATGTTCCAATAACAGGGCAATAAAACGTTCCAAACTTCCAAAGGGCGCCCTATGGATCATGATGGGTCTATGTAGTTCATTATCACTGCCCTTATATGTAAGATCAAAACGTTCAGGAAGGGTATAATCTACCTGTATGGTACCCAACTGCCATTGTCTTCCCAAGGCATCCTTGACCATAAAGTCTAATTTAGGCCCATAAAATGCCGCTTCGCCCTCTTCAATGATATAATTCAATCCTTTTTCCTTGGCTGCATTGATAATGGCATTTTCCGCTTTCTCCCAATTTTCCACGGTACCAATATACTTTTCGGGTTTGTTCATATCACGTACGGACACTTGGGCGGTAAAATTTTCAAAACCCAGTGAGCCTAGAACATATAGGGACAGATCAATAACATTTTTAAATTCTTGGTCCAGTTGTTCGGGCGTACAGAAAATATGGGCATCATCTTGGGTAAATCCCCTAACCCTGGTTAAACCATGTAGTTCACCACTCTGTTCATAGCGATACACAGTGCCAAACTCTGCATACCTCTTGGGGAGCTCTCTATAACTATACGGTCTATGTTTAAAAATCTCGCAATGGTGGGGACAGTTCATAGGTTTTAACAAAAACTCCTCATCTTCCTTGGGGGTGTTTATAGGTTGAAAACTATCTTCACCGTATTTTTCATAGTGCCCCGAGGTAACATACAGTTCCTTCTGCCCTATATGGGGGGTGGCCACCATTTCGTAACCCGCTTTTTTTTGCGCCTTCTTTAAAAATTGCTCCAATCGCTCCCGCAAGGCAGCTCCTTTAGGCAACCATAAGGGTAGCCCCTGTCCTACTTTTTGGGAAAAAGTAAAAAGCTCTAGTTCCTTTCCCAGTTTTCTATGATCTCTTTTTTTGGCCTCCTCCAGCAGCTCTAGATATTCCGTGAGTTCTTTTTGCTTTGGAAAGGAAATACCATATACCCGGGTCAGTTGGGTGTTTTTTTCATCGCCCCTCCAATAGGCACCGGCAACACTCAATATTTTTATAGCCTTTACAATTCCCGTATTGGGGATATGTCCCCCCCGGCACAGATCGGTAAAGGTATCATGGTCACAAAACGTTATGGTGCCGTCTTCAAGGTTTTCTATAAGCTCCACTTTGTATTGATTGCCCTGGGATTTATATAGATCCAATGCTTCTTTTTTGGTGGCGGCCCGCATTTTAAAATTGTGCTTTCCCCGTGCAATTTCCAGTGCTCTTTTTTCTATGGAAGGAAAATCCTTTTCGGAAATACTTTGATCGCCCAGATCTACGTCATAATAAAAACCATTTTCAATAGCAGGACCAATGGTCAACTTAATGCCCGGATACAGTTCCTCCAACGCCTGTGCAACAATATGGGAAGTAGAATGCCAAAAAGCCTTTTTGCCTTCTTCATTGCTCCAAGTATACAATACCAAACTCCCGTCTTGGGACAAGGGTGTTACCGTTTCAACAACAACATCATTGAATTTGGCCGATATGACATTTCTTGCCAAACCTTCGCTAATACTCCTCGCTACATCCATAGGTGTGCTTCCCTGGACATATTCCTTTACTGTTCCGTCCGGTAACGTAATCTTGATCATAAGTTGTATTCCATGAATAAGTCAGCAAAGATAACATCTTGTATCGATGCTGACAATAGATACGGAGGTGATTTTGGGATGAAAAGAAATGTCTAAAATTGGTATGGACTATTTTTTCTTTCCAAAAAGGGCATCCATTAAAATCTTTATACTATAAAATCCAAATGCTATGGCCGCTATGGCTAAAATTATTCCAATGATAAGAACGGGAAGGTACCAAGGATGATCTTGATTCTTAAATGCCTGATATATTACAAAAGGTGCTGTAAACATTAACGCTGTAGTGTACGCAATGCACTTTATTCCTTTAATCAACAATACCTTGTTTGTTTTCATCATCGCAGCATTTCCTTTTGAGATATCAGGTGCTAAAAATAATAATAAAAGTCTATACGCCTTCCCATCATCCAATGGGCGAACTATCTATGGATACTACTTGATTTTCTTATTTTTAAAGTAGTTTTCAGCTCAATGGTTCTTGGTGTTCTAACATCCATAGGGTTGTTGATTTCCTCTATCAGGTATTTCACGGCGGTCTTTCCCATACGAAGACCCGATTGGGAAACGGAGGTTAAATTGGGTTCAATAATCATAGCTTTTTCCGAATCACTAAAACCGGCAACTGCAATATCCTTGGGAATACGGAATTTTTTCTCTTTCAAAGCTTTGATGGCGCCTATGGCCACATTGTCCGTAACGCCGAAAAGTGCATTAAAGCCTATATTATTATATAATAGTATTTGTGTAATCTTATAGCCTTCATCCAAAGTCACCTCTTCACAATTATAAATCAGGTTTAAGTCTATTGGAATATTGTATTTTTTCAGAGCTTTTAGATAACCTTCCAACCTTTGTGCAGAACTATACGAATTTTTTGCGCCGCCAATATGTACGATTCTTTTTCTCCCCTGTAAGATGAGGTGCTCCACGGCGTTAAACGCGCCTTTTTCCTCATCTACAACTATTTTTGTCAATGGAATTTTATCCGATATTTTATCGAATAGTACAATGGGGAGATGTTCCGAAGCTTTAAGGATATGATCAATATTATCAGACTCTTTGTTGATAGAGATCAAAAGACCATCTACATTGGAGTTCATCATTTTTTGAATAGTTTCCTTTTCATCTTTGTAATGATGTTCGGATTCTGATAAAAGTACGCGATACCCCATTTCCTTGGCGGTATGTATTATTCCCTTAAGAACGGTAGAATTAAAATAGAGAAGTACATCCGGGATTATAACGCCAATGGTAAAGGTTTTCTGTAGTCTTAACCCTTTGGCATAAAAATCGGGTACATAATTAAGCTTTTTGGCCGTTTCAATTATTTTTCTTTTTGTTTCGAGCTTAATATCTGAATGGCCGGATAATGCTTTTGAAACCGTTGAAACGGAAACATGGTGAATCTTGGCAATATCGGTAAGTTTTATCTTTTTGAAAGACATTGGTTTTAAAGAACAAGAAAATAATAAATCAACATTTTCGAAAACGTTTTCTGTATGTAAATGTACATTTTTATACCGTTATCTTGGATTATTGATATAATTTGGATTGATCGTTCCTTTTTAACGATTATTGGATATAGATAAAGAAATGTATGGTACTGCCCATTTTTGGCCAGTATGGTGCTCTACATCTATCATAAAAACTACTCGTCGATGAATATTTTGGATTATAGTATCGTTGTTGCCTATCTCCTGGGTTTTTTGGCCATGGGATACTTTTTTAAGGAAAATAAGGATTCCAAGGATTATTTTTTGGGAGGTAAAAGTTTGGGTTGGTTTCCCTTAAGTCTCTCCACGATGGCCACCCAGTTATCGGCCATTAGTTTTGTTTCTGCACCCGCTTTTGTGGGTCTAAAATTAAATGGGGGCATGAAATGGCTCACTTTTGAATTCGCCGTTCCCTTGGCTATGATATGTATTATGTTGGTGGTGATTCCGCCCTTGTTTAGATCGGGTGTGGTAAGTATTTATGAATTCATTGAACGAAGATTTGCCCCTTCCACAAGAATGATATTAAGTGTGGTTTTTCAAATCAGCAAAGCGTTGGGAACAGGTGTAATGGTTTATACCATTGCGATTATATTACAAGCCGTGTTAGATATCGATTTTGTATATACGGTGCTTATTATTAGCATTATTACAATTATTTATTCTTGGCAGGGTGGTATGAAAGCCGTGGTTTGGGGCGATGCTATACAGATGATAATCTTATTCTTGGGTCTATTGGTCTGTTTCTTCTACGGTTGGCAGCTGATCAACGAAAGCGGGGGGTTGACCAATGGCTTTGCCCCGGAACGTTTAGAAGTAATCGATTTTAACTGGGGTATAGGGAAAGGTGAGGAATATGGGTTTTGGCCTATGATCATTGGTGGATTTTTTCTATATGTCTCTTACTATGGTTGCGATCAAACACAGGCACAGCGTATGCTTTCCGCTAAAAATGAGGGTACCATTCGAAAATTATTGCTCGCCAACGGGCTCTTGCGTTTCCCGGTAGTTTTGTTGTATTGT
>JBCBZE010000240.1:0-5552 GCA_039815505.1 Bacteroidota bacterium
CTCTTTTCCCACATTAAAATCCCCACAGCCTAAATCGCATACTATAAGAGGGTGTTTAAAAGAGGTTAAAAACGATAGTAACGCATCTATATACGGATTTACAATCCTAGCATCATGTGACCCTATCCCGGAATAAAACTCGGAATCGTTATGGCCCCAAAGCCTCATTTCATACACTTGAGCCATAGCCTTTTTGGTCGGCCAAGGTTTCTTTGCCCGTATTGCCCCCTTCTTTTTTGACTTCATAAAAATGTTACCGGTAAATGCATACTGCAAGTTATAATGTACTATTAAACCAAACGCATTAATCCATGAAACCATATAGGAGAAATAATTTGTTTCATGTTTTAGAGCGTTTTTGCATTGGCATCCGATGAGCAATGATTCGCATTTGTATGTTCAACGAATATAATTCACTTTTAAATCCCAAATTTCCCTTTCACGCCATTTTATGATGTAATAAGGGCATGAAATATCGTGCTTTGTCCCGTAATTAAAAAACGAGAATTTCTAAATTAAAGTGCGATTGTTATGAAAAAGAATCTATTTAAAATGATGTTATTGGCCGCTTTGGTGGCCTCATGTTCAGATGATGACGATGTTGTCATCAATGATGACCCCATTGGTGATGATCCAATTGACACACCCACCGGTCAGGCTTCCGTGGTATTGAACGAGGTGGAATACCTTGGTAACCGTGTTGAACTATTCAATAACGGTGATGTTGATGTAGACTTGGAAGGTTACTTTCTATGTCTTGGACCCGGCACCTATAGGCAAATTGGTGCTTTGGAGACGGAAGGCAATTTAGTATTGGCCCCGGGGGAATATTTGGTCGCCTCCTACGACATGCCCAATACTGTTGGAGGATTGGGGTTATACCTTAACAATACCGGATTTGGCGACCCATCTACACTTGCCGATTTTGTACAATGGGGAGCTGCTGGGAATGCAAGGGAAAATGTTGCCGTCGAGGCAGGTATCTGGACCGCCGGTGAGTTTGTTCCTGTTGTGGAAAATGAAAACAATACCATCATTTTTGATGGAGAAGGAACGGGAGCTGCAAACTGGGCAGAGACTACAAGTAGTACCTTAGGTTCGGAGAACGTACTTACAGTACCTGTACAAATGCGTTCCATTGTATTTAATGAAGTACAGTATGGAAGCCGAGATTTAGTAGAAATTTATAACAACGGTGACGTTGCTGTAGATCTAAGTTCTTATTGGCTGTGTTTGGGACCCGGTACCTATGTGCAAATAGGGAATGTTACCCCTGAGAGCGGTAACGTAGAGCTGGCCCCGGGAGAATTTTTAGTATTGCCTTATACCATGCCCGATGTAGAAGGAGGATTGGGATTGTACTCCGTAAATGAATTTGCAAATCCTGAGGCTATCGTTGATTTTGTACAGTGGGGTGCATCGGGCAGTGCACGTGAGAATGTTGCGGTTGCAGCGGGAATATGGAATACCGGTGAATTTGTACCTACAGTTCGTTTGGATAGTTATAGTATTGAGTACGATGGAGAAGGAGATGCAGCATCTGATTGGGCCGAGGAAGTAAATCCTTCTTTAGGTCTCCCCAATGATACACAGGCACAAACAACGGTATTTAATGTTACCATTAGTAATGTAATCGACTATTTAAACGTTCATACATTTACGGAAAGAATCAGAGGGGGTGTGAATGAAGGGCGAGGACCATTAAATCAAGATGGGGATCAATATCAAATTACTTTCCCGGCAGTAAGGGGAACAAAATTCTTCCCTGTAACGATGATGGGAAACAGCAATGATTGGTTCTTGGCACCTGAGGACCTTGCGGGTATCGATTTATTCCCCAACGGAGGGCCGGCACTTGACGGTGTTGATATAGCAAGCGAACTTATATTATACGATGCAGGAACAGAGGACGATAATTTACCCGAATTCTTCCCTCCGGCCGGGGCCAATGTAGGACCCGCTGATGAAAATCCATTGGTTAGAGTTCAAGATAGAGGTGGAAGAAGGGGAGATTTCTATATGACCGCTATCCTGGATTACCAAGTGGGAGATGGGGAATCTGCCGGAACTTTTACTTTAACGATCACCGCCATTAGAACACCTGATCCAGCTCAACCTGCCAGTTCTCAAAATGGGTTTGTAGTGACTCCCGGTATCGTTGTCCTACACACACAACCAGAGCCATTATTTACCCTAGGTCAGGAAGATAGGGGAGCAGGTCTTGAAGGTATTGCGGAAGATGGAAACCCCGATGCCCTGGACGCATGGTTCAATGAAGTGGGAACCAATGGCGCACCACTTCGTTTAGCTTCCACATTAACGGTATTCTCTCCAGGTCTAGTATATGCATTTAATACAGATGTAGACCCATTCTTTTCACAGGGAGGAACGGTGAATCCCGAAAGTGGATTGGAGCAATTATCAGAAGATGGGAACAATATGCCTGCAGTAGCCTATTTCCAAAACTTGGGCTTGCCCGTGGCCGCTAGCAATGAGACGGTAAATGTTGGACCGGGCGAAGATCTTACATTTACTATTGAAGTACCACAAGGGCAAGATTACAAGTTGGGAATCGGAACAATGTTTGTAGCTTCCAATGATTGGTTCATTAGTTATAACAATAATGGTGTAGCCTTGTTCGATGAGAATGGGACTCCTTTCTCCGGGACTTCTGAGAGTGATGAATCTTATTTGTTCGATGCAGGAACCGAAGAGGACGAACCTGTTGGATTTGGTTCTAACCAGGCTCCAGGACAATCAGGACCAAACCAAGGTCCGGCTGATGATCGTACCGATATACGAAGACAAGCATCCCTAACAGATGTTCAATTTGGCAAAGGTACAATCGATAATGGCCCTGGGGTAGTTTATTTGGAAGACCCAAGGGGTGGCTATAATCTTGTACGTGTGGATATTCAACCACAGTAGTTTTTTTTTAGGTTGATCTGCCTTCCCCATTGGGGCGGATTGTATTGGGAAGGGGCGGAAACTTGTTTTCTGCCCCTTTTAGCTTTTACCATTTGAAAAAATTATGTAAAAATCGGTAGATAGATAGGTTGGTTGGGCACAAAACAACCCACATACGCTTCAACAGCAATTTTTCTATATTTGTTTTATGTAATGGTTCGTAAGCTTAACTAATACCAGTATGTATAAAATAACAGGTCTTTTTTTTATAATTCTTCTATTCGGTGAAGTTTCGTATGGTCAGATAGAGGAACAATCGGCCATTGAATTTCAAGTAGAACTTACGGAACAGTATCTGAATCCCGAAGAATCACCTTTGCGAGATAAGGCGCCTGAATTTAAGGGCCATGATTTTTTTAGGATAGATAGCGCCTACATTGTGGAAGCCACTTTTGAACGTACGCTGAATGCCTTGCCTTTTCAAATGAAAACCACCACTGGCAGATTGCCCATTTACGAAAAATATGGCGAAGCCACTTTTAGTATTCAGGGTGAAAAGTTTAGTCTTAGTATATATCAAAGTCACTTTCTAAGAAAGACAGAGGAATATAAAGACCATCTTTTTCTTCCTTTTAATGACAGTAGTAATGGTCATGAAACCTACACGGGCGGAAGATTCATTGACTTGCAAATTCCCGAAGGAAATACTATTCTAATCGATTTTAATAAAGCTTATAACCCCTTTTGCGCTTATGCCAAAGGATATTCCTGTCCAATTCCACCCGAAGAAAACCAACTTCCCATAGCCATACTGGCCGGGATAAAGAAACCAAAAGAATAGTCCGTTGGAAACCTATGCCACTGCACTTTTGTATGCCATACCGTTTTTCATCGCACTTCTAGCGGTAGAGATTTTGTACGGTTACTTTAGAAAAAATCAAAAGCACAAAGTCATGGACACTGTGAGCAGCATTAGCTCCGGGCTTACCAATATTGTAAAAGATTCTTTAGGCTTGGGATTGGTCATTGTTTCTTATCCCTTTTTATTGGAACATTTGGCGTTAACCGAAATCAAGGCTACATGGGTAGTTTGGGTAATCGCTTTTATCGTTATAGACTTTGCGGGATATTGGAATCACCGATTAAGTCATCATATAAATTTTTTTTGGAACCAACATGTAATCCACCATAGTAGTGAGGAATTTAATCTTGCATGTGCTTTAAGACAATCCATCTCCAATTTGGTAGGGTATTTTTCATTGTTACTGATACCTGCCGCATTGTTGGGGGTGCCCAATGAAGTTATTGCCATCCTGGCGCCAATACATTTATTTGCCCAGTTTTGGTACCATACTCAACATATAGGAAAAATGGGATGGCTGGAGTATGTAATCGTTACCCCGTCCCAACATCGTGTGCATCATGCTATAAATCCAGAATATATTGACAAAAATTTGGGACAGATCCTCTGTGTTTGGGATCGTTGGTTTGGCACCTTTCAAGAAGAAATGCAAGACGTACCTCCCCAATACGGTGTTTTAAAACCAGCTGCTACATGGAATCCGGTACGTATTAATTTTCAGCATCTTTGGCGGTTGATACAAGATGCCTGGCGTACAGACAGCTATTGGGACAAATTGCGTATATGGTTTATGCCCACCGGTTGGAGGCCCTTGGATGTAAAGGATAAATATCCCATTTCAACAGTTACCGATGTTTACGGTTTTGATCGGTATAAAACGCAGGCCTCCATTAGCTTAAAGGGATATGTAATTTTTCAAATGCTCGTTACACTGTTCTTGATGTTGTTTATGTTTTATAATTACGGTGAAATAGGTACCAATGGTCTTCTTTTGTTCGGTGTCTTTGTTTTTATAGGTATCTATGGATATACTACGCTTATGGATCGGGAAGCCTATGCTGTTTGGATAGAATTGGCACGAGGGGTTGCCGGTTTGGGTTTCGTGCTTGTTACAGGGGACTGGTTTGGTTTGGATGCGTACTTGTTGGGAGGAAGTGTATGGGTAGGTTTTTATTTTGCGATTACAATACTGGGAGGGGTATACTTTGTGTTTTTAGAGAAGAACATAACACCAGAGGATTTGGTGGTTTAGATAAGTCTTTTTTATAATCGCTATTCCCTTTTATTTTTAATTTCCTTTTTTACCAGACTTATATAGTTTTTCATGGCTTCTTCCCTACTTACATTTTGGGCTTGTATCAACGCATTGGCCTTAAATGCATTGATCAGTGGTGTTTTGCTCCCGGGATTACCAAAGTTCTTATTGGCAATTTTGTAGTACGCATACAATTTTAGAAGAAGGTCTGCCGGAAAAGGTTCTTCATAGTTGTTTACAAATTCAACGGCCTCGATAAAATCCTTATGTAGCTTTTCATTCTTCATCCTTTTCCACGATAGTGGCGATACAGGTTTTGGCGCCTATAACCTTTTGGTCAAGTTTTACGGTAATAGCGCAATCTAAAGGTAAGAACAAATCTACCCTTGAGCCAAATTTAATAAAACCGGCATCGTCACCTTGTTGAACACTTTCACCCACTTCCGCGTAGTTTACAATGCGCCTTGCCATTGCGCCGGCAATTTGCCGATATAGGATATTGCCAAATTTTGGAGTATTTACGACTAC
>JBCBZE010000370.1:0-3147 GCA_039815505.1 Bacteroidota bacterium
GCTAAATACGTTGAGCGCACTTGGTGTCGCATAAAAACAATCACCTTCTTGGAAGGAACGATCATTGTATTCCAATAGAATATCCGAACGACCTGAAAACTGTACCACATCTACAACTTCGGAAAAGTCTTTTTTTAGTGCCGGACCCACTGGGGCATTTCCCCAAATCCATCTATCCTCAAGATCATCCCCGTTATGATGTACCACACGATATATTTTTTCAGCTTTCGCATGATACGTATCATATGACAATTCATTTTTAATATAGCTGGCTATTAGGAGAAAACATGCCATGCCTATAGCCAGGCCGCCAATATTAATAAGGGAGTATACTTTATTTTTTAACAGGTTTCGCCATGCGATTTTTATATAGTTCCTAAACATAATATTTATTTTTATTCCGTACGTAGGCTTTTTACAGGATTTGCTATTGCCGCTCTAATGCTTTGATAGCTTACCGTTATTATGGCAATTGCAATTGCTAAAAAACCCGATAAAGCAAAAATCCACCAACTAATTTCTATACGATATGAAAAGTCTTCCAGCCATTTGTTCATAGCGTACCATCCTATAGGTAAGGATAATAGTATGGCTACGCCTACCAGTTTTAAAAAGTCGAAAGAAAGCTTATATGAAATTTGTCCTACACTTGCTCCCAAAACTTTTCGTATTCCAATCTCCTTGGTTCGTTTTTCAGCATTGAAAGCCGCAAGACCAAAGAGCCCTAAACAAGCAATTAAAATAGAGAGGGCGCTAAAAATGAAAAAAATGCGACCCAATCGTTGTTCTGACTTATAGGTATCATTGAATGAATCTTCCATAAAGTAGTAATCAAAGGGTTGACCAGGAGCCAACTTGCTCCAGATACGCTCTACACTGGCCACTGCATTCGAAAAATTTCCGGCCTCTAGTTTTATGGCCATTGAATTGGCCCATCCTCCAAGATGAAGACTAAGGGATTCAATTTCTTCGGTGAAGGGAGAGAAATGAAAGTCTTTAAGTACACCGATGATGGTGTAATACTGTGGATTTTCTTCTCCCAAATCGGGCGTATATCGCATCCCAACTGCGTCTTCTGGCGAAACACCGATTACGGCCACGGCAGATTCATTGACTAAAATACTTGTGGAGTCGCTCTTGAAATTACGATCAAAATTCCTTCCCGCGATAATTTTAAAATCCATGGTGGGGACATAATCATGATCAACCCCCCATCGTTGCATACTCAGGGCATTTTCCTGATTTGTTGCACCTTCCTCCGGAGCAAATACCGAATCACCCCTGTTACTGGGTGTTGGAAAATAACTGCTTATGGTCGCATCTTTTACAAAACCCAATTTTTTCACTTCCTCCTTAAAGGAACTTCCTTGGTCACCCAGCCCAAATACGTCATTGACAATAAGCACTTGATCTTTGGAAAAGCCAAGATCTTTGCTCTGTATAAAATTTAATTGTTGGTAAACCACTAAGGTGCCAACAATTAGGAATACAGAAATGGTAAACTGAAAAACAACCAGGGCATTACGAACTTTTCCCCCGCCAATACCATCACCGGCACTACCTTTAAGAACTTTTACGGGCATGAACCTGGACATGAAGAATGCAGGGTAACTTCCAGAGAACAGTGCCAGAATAAAGCCAAAGAGCAATAGAAAAATCCAGAAGGTCGGATTTGAATACGGCATGGCAATATCCTTATCTGCCAGCTCATTGAAAAATGGCAGCGCTATAACGGCAATTGCTATTGCCAAAATCAAAGAAGCGAAAGAGACCATCCAGGATTCCGTCAAAAATTGTCTTATTAGATCACGTTTGTTCGACCCCAGTGTTTTACGAACTCCAACTTCTTTTGCTCTTTTCATGGAATGGGCAGTGGATAAATTCATAAAATTTACACTTGCCAATACAATTAAAAATAGGGCGATGAACGAAAGGATATAAATACTCTGTATGGTGTTGTTGGCACTTATTTCCGCCACCCTATCGGAATTCAAATGAATATCGGTTAGGGGTATGGTGCTAAATATCAAATGATTACCGGCGGCCTTGAATTGCTCTTCTGTTATTCCCGGCATGAACTGTTGTACTCCCGGGATAACATATTTCCCGAGAAAATCCCTTAAAGGAGCCTGTAAACCTGAAATATTGGCCGAGGGGATGAGTTTTATGAAGGTTTGGTAATTATTACTGCCCCAGTTTATTACGCTGGCGTCCGGATTGCTGACCATGGACATAAAAACCGTGTATTCCCTTAGAAAGGAGTTTCTGGGCATATCTTCGATGACCCCGGTCACCGTGAAAGTATCGGTATTGTTCAACAGAAGGTTTTGGCCAATGGCATTTTGTAAGCCGAACTGTTTTTCGGCAGCGGTCTTTGTCAATACAACTGTATTTGGTGATGATAATGCCGTTTTTTTATCGCCTGCCAAAATATTGATCCCGAACATTTCAAAAAAAGTGGAATCGACAAAAGTGGTTTGCAATTCTTTAATGTTGGTTTCGGTATCCACCCTTCTGACCAACATACTGCCCCACGTCCTAAACCGAGTAACCAGCTCTACTTCTGAAAAATCGTTGTCCACAGTTTCGGCCATGATCCCCGGGGTAACCGCGAATTCTCGTGCTTCACCACCGAATTTTATATCGGCGTTTATTCTATGAATTCGTTCGGCATCCGCAAACATGGTATCATAACTAAGTTCATCATGTATATATAATGAAATTAACAGTCCGCCAGCTATTCCAACGGCGAGCCCAAAGGTGTTCAGAAAAGTAAAAAAAGGCTGCTTTTTTAGACTTCTCCATCCGATTTTTAAATAATTCTTGAACATGATCGATTGATTTTTGATTGATGAATAAACTCCCTTTCCCTATTACATGGTTGCCCCAATGGCCCTGTTTTGACTTTCCGTTACGATTTGCCCATCAAATAAGTTGATGATTCTATGTGCATAATGGGAATCGCGATCAGAGTGTGTTACCATGACTATGGTAGTGCCTTCCTGATTGAGCTCCGTCAATAGATTCATGACTTCTATACCATTCTTGGAATCCAGGTTTCCCGTAGGTTCATCCGCTAAAATGAGTTTGGGATTGGTAACAACGGCCCTTGCGATGGCCACCCTTTGTTGTTGCCCCCCGGAAAGC
>JBCBZE010000140.1:0-8268 GCA_039815505.1 Bacteroidota bacterium
CGAGGGTGGACAAAGTTGGGAATTGGGACTCAGATTAATATCCCCGTACATCAGAAGTATTGTAATCAAAGATTTCAAATGGGGTAAAATCAATGGAATTTGGAAACCTGTTAACGTACCCTTGGGCAAAGGAGTGGTAGACTTTTCACGTTACTTCTCTTTACTAAAAAAGTATCGCATAAATGTACCTATATCATTGCACTTAGAATATGACCTAGGTGGTGCCGAACATGGAAATAAAAAGATTTCGATGGCAATGGAAGAGGTTTTTCGACATATGAAAAATGATTTAACCTTTTTGCGCGAGACGTGGCGACAAGCATCTTAATTTAAACTACTATTCTATGTATTATGGCAACCGGTAGCAATCAGATAATAGCACATTTAAAAAAAGTAAGCACTGCCTCCGTAGCTACATGTCTTTTTAAAAAAGGTCTAAAAAATCAATTTATTCAAAATGTTGGCCCCCTGAAAAAGCTTGAAACCAATATGGTTGGACAGGCCTACACTTTGCGATATATTCCCGCAAGAGAGGATTTAAATCCCATTGATGTATTCAAAGACCCGGGGCATTTACAAAGAGTAGCGATTGAGGAGTGCCCAGAGGGTTTTGTATTAGTGATCGATAGTCGTCAAAATGCCAGAGCTGCCTCTGCAGGTTCCATTTTGGTTACTAGATTGATGCAACGTGGGGCTGCGGGCATAGTAACCGATGGTGGTCTCAGAGATTCAGAGGAAATTGCGCGCTTAAACATTCCATCCTATCATCATAGATCTTCCGCACCGACCAACCTAACATTGCATCAAGCCATTGCGATCAACGAACCCATTGGTTGCGGTGATGTTGCTGTATTTCCGGGAGATTACATTGTTGGCGATAATGACGGGGTTATGGTAGTTCCGCAACATCTTGTGGAAGAAGTTGCAAAAGAATGTCTTGAAATGACCGGGTATGAAAACTTTGTCATTGAGAAGGTAAATCAAGGCAGGTCGATCATAGGGCTTTATCCCCTGACCAACGAAGCCTACATCACTGAATTTGAACAATGGAAAAAGAAACAATAATTAGTCTATTGAACCATAGTGCGTTTACAAAAAACCGGAAAAAAATGGGTGAACATATGAAAGCCATAAAAACAGGGATACCTAAAGAAAAATCTAAAAACAAGAAAACCCCTATTTAAAGGGATTCCAAGGGTCGTGATCGCGATAGGATTGGCGGTGCCTTTCCCATCAACGCTCCGCGTTGAAAATAAAAAAGCCTTACTTACAAATACAAGCAAGCTTGTTTTGAGATAAGGCTTCTATTTATTCGTGATCGCGATAGGATTCGAACCTATGACCGTCTGCTTAGAAGGCAGATGCTCTATCCAGCTGAGCTACGCGACCTCATACTAAATTACAATAAACTAAAAAACCGAACTAATGTTCGGTTTTTTGTCGGGGTGGCAGGACGGAAACCCTGCCACGCTATCCCTTCAAATTCAATACCTTATGAGTTTTTCAACTTTGTAGGTAACCGAATAGGTAACTTTTTATTTGATCTAACTTGCGTTAAATTGGGGGCAAAGATATACAAAGCGGAAATCTAAAGCAACTGAATTTTCGAATAAAAATGGAACGATAACTCACTGAAGTTGGTGCTACGCTCAATACCACTTTCAACTTTCCTTCAATTGAATTAGATTATACTATTAACAAGAATTAAGGCACAATAATTGCAGTTAATTTTGGTATATGGTCTGACCTCTAAATAAAGCGTAGCCCCAATTCAATATTCGCTTTGACCTACAATGGTAACTAACGCTCAAAGGTCAGCTTATGGAACTACATTTACTATCTCAAGAACTTTCGGAAGAATTAGCAAGAATTGAATCAATCACAAAGGATGTCGTCAAAAAAAGTGATCTGTCCATTGTGCTCTGTAGAAACCTGCTGACCAAACTAAAAAGACTTATCTCAAAAAAGAAATTTGAATCACCCGCCAAAGAAATTCTTTTTTTCAAATACACCAAACAAGTACCCCTGTCGAACCTGGTCTATTTCTTTGAGCTCAAATCCTTTGAAATTCATTATCCCAAAGGGGATGGCTCAACCAAAAGGAAATACACCACAAGGAAGTTGAAAAAGTTAAATGATTTTTTTTCTCGAAACCTTGATTTCATTCAATATATAGACCAAGGAAAGACCTATTTGGATACCCATTATTTTACCCGGGAATACTTTAATGAATTCAATATCACCCATGCGAGATACTACTTTCGAGATCCCGATTTCAGTACCTCACATGATTTGTTGTTGGCAAAACTAAGTGCGAATCGAAGATTGATTACTTATCTGGACCATCGATTGAAAAATATTGATCGACCCAACGGACATCCATTCATCCCCTTGACCCAACTCAATTGGACGGCGAGCAAGACCGACATGACGGAATTGGCCTATGCACTAAAAAGTAGTCGTGCCGTAAATGACGGTAAAGTAAGTATTCGCGAAATTATTAAAACGCTTGAACAGGCGTTTCGCTTTAAGAGCGGCGATCCTTACCGAAACTACGGGGAGATTCGAATACGGAAAAAAAGCCGTACAAAATTCTTGGATGATTTGACCACCAGTTTGCTCTTTGATTTGGAAAAAGGAGACGAATAAAAAGGTGTTATTCCCTCTTAAAGAGGTTGTTAAAATTTCCCCTTACCTAGGGAAACCTTGTGAATTTATTTTTCATCATCGACTCATATTTGCTGTATAATATTAAAACTAAGGATATGCCAGCAAATATTATTACCGCAGATGACCTGCAGGAGTTTAAGGAAGAACTTATCTCAGATATTAAGGAACTCTTGACAAACTATGAAAGGGTCACCATTGACAAATGGATAAAATCAAATATCGTAATGAAGAAATTGGGCATCAGTCCTGGAACATTGCAAAACTTTCGCATCAATGAAACCATCCCTTTCTCAAAATTGGGAGGTATTATTTACTACGATGAAGAAGAAATCGATGAGATTCTTAAAAACAACAAGAATTTCTTTCTAAAGAAACAGCTATGATCATTGCAACCTATAACATCCAGAATATCTTCCATAGGGATAGAGCGCTAATAAAAAAATACCGTCAAGAAAATCGGGAACTTTGGATTGAAGAATTTGAACGGCTTATGGTCATGGGGATGCGCACCAATAAGGAATTCAATAGACTCAGAACACTATCAAAACTTTTGGGTTTTGAAGATGCCCAGAACGGTCCTTACCTCACCATGGTACATAAAGCCGGACAACTATTCCTAAAAAAGGATGCAGCCTCAGAGGCCAATAAAGCAAGCCCTTTAACCAATTGGAACGGGTGGGTCAGATTAAACTCAACCCCCATAAATGAAGTGGCCATAGCAAACAAAGCGAAGGTCGTTGAGGAAGTTTCACCAGATATACTGATCTTATTGGAGGTCGAGGACAGGTCATCGCTACTGGAATTTAACAAGAGTTTTTTATCTGACACCTATACCCATATCCTGTATTTGGAGACCAATGACCTGTACGGTAGAGGTATCGGGTTGTTGACCAAATCCGGTTATGAAGTACTTGCAATGAAATCCCATGTCAATGATTTTGATGAAAATGGCAATCCCATTTTTGATATGGACCTACAGGAATATAAAATCAGTACCCCCAATGGTAAAATCGTAAGCATACTGTCAACGTGCTTTTTGGATAACTTGGAACACCATAAGGATGCTAAAAGCAAAATTGAAGTTCAATCCAAAAAGATAGCAGAAGTATATAAGGATAAAGATGGTCCCAATGAATTGATCGCTGTTGTAGGCACACTAAATGTCCCGTCCTACAGTAAACTTCTTGCGCCGTTAACCCTAGGAACCGATTTAAAGGATATTTCAAAACATCACACTTTTGAAGTGGATTTGGACAAAGGAAAAGACTCAAAATATTATCGTTTGGGAGCCTATAAAATGGGCGTTAACTTGAAGCAAAGCGACTATTTGATGCTTTCCAGCAAATTCTATAGAACGGTAAAGGCCTGTGGATTGATAAGAAAAGGGATTTGGTTTAAAAAAAGGCCTCAATGGAATATCCTAAAAAGCATCAAAAATGAACTGCATAGTGCCAGTGAACATCCAATGGTATGGTCGGAACTAAAAATCCGTTAAAAATGGAGTTACAGACAATACAAAACAGGATTTATGAAATACGTGGACAAAGAGTACTCTTAGATTTTGACCTGGCTTTACTTTATGAAACCGAAACTAAACGCCTTAAAGAAGCTGTACGGCGCAATAAAGACCGTTTTCCATCAGATTTTATGTTTGAATTGACAAACGAAGAATACAACTCTTTAAGGACGCAATTTGCGACCTTAGAAAATACAGGTAGAGGAAAACACAGTAAATACAATCCTTTTGCATTTACCGAACAGGGTATTGCAATGTTGGCCAGTGTGTTGCGAACCCCCAAGGCCATAGAAGTCAATATACAGATTGTTCGTGCCTTTGTTTTTCTTAGAAAATATGCTTTATCACATACGGAGTTAACCCAAAAGTTACAGGAGCTGGAAACTAAATACAACCAACAATTTACCGACATTTTTGAGGCCATTAATTACTTGCTGCAAAAAGATAAAAAGCAACTTGCACAAAGCAAAAGAAAACCTATCGGATATAAGAAGGAATAAGAGAATTAACCAACTAACTCGTAAACAAATTTACTCTTTGCATCACCGATCTTCTGCATCAATTCCAATTTGTTCGGCAATATAATACTAGGTATACGATCCAATCCCTGTAAGTATTCTCCCAATTCTTTTTTGTTTTCAAAAATAGTCCGTATTCCATTCTTACCATATTTCTGAAGTCTGGAAATCGTTTCGCCTCCAACACTCGCCGATGATACCAGAGGTATGTTGAAATAAACATCACAACTTATAACTACGTGCTCTTGGTCAGCCAAACTAAAGTCTTTACTAATTGCACTTCTGAGCATGGCACAATGCGTTAGTAGTACATCTAAAAATTTACCACCTTCATCGGCCTTAATTGGCTTTAGGGCAACTTTTAGTTGTCTAAAATTATCCAATTGTCTCAATGGACTTGGTTTTGATTCAATTCTAAATTTCATAATCTATCGTTTTTATATTACTAATTCTTTTGACGAAACTTCTTTTTTTAGCCTTATTTAAAGTTGTTTTACGAATACCAACAATTCTTTACCGACTGCAATAACAATTTCTTTTAGTACTTTATACAGGCTCACAAATAACGCTTTCATCATCCTACATTTTAATTGACATGAGCACAGCCAGTGCTAGTGCCATACTATTGTTTTCTATTTCCAAATAGGCTGCCTCATCATGATTTGACAGGAAACCCAACTCCACCAAAATTGCTGGGCATACCGCTATCGATTCGCGTAGTACTTGAAAGTTTGCTCTTTTAAGCCCCCTACTTCTATATCCCAATTTTTGAGTAAGCGTTTCTACTATGGATTGGCCCAAGCGCATTGATTCCACTTGGTTTTTGGTCGTTATGCTAGTTTTGCTATGCAGGTAAATTTCAACGCCCGTAGCCCTTTCATTTTTAGCATGATTGCTATGCAACGATATAAAAAGGTCGGGTTGAATTGCCTTTACCAGTTTAGTCCGATGCCGCAGTGAAATAAGTGTGTCCGTGTATCTTGTCAAATACAAATCATATTCATTATTGAGGACTTTCCTATTAAACTTTAGCATTGCTTTTGCAATGGCCAGTGTGATATCTTTCTCTTTTATATGATTGGTTCCTATAGCTCCAGAATCCATTCCACCATGTCCGGCATCAATTATGATTACCTTTTTATGTTGTGCTACGGGCATATGTAAAGGCATCAAAAAAAGTAGCGTTATCAACAGTTTTACTGGTTTCATATTTACTTGCATTTAGGTAACTATCCGTTGCACAATTTTTAAAGATTTCAACCAATGCATAACTATCCTTCAAAATTTAACGCTGATTACCGTTAATATTTTCAGTTTTTCTCCCTTTCCATGCATTCCCTTATAGATTTCGTAAAAAGTTATTTCAAACAGGTTCCCTAAGCGCATTGGAGAACCATAAAAACGTAAGCGTTATGAAAAAAACAGTTTATCCTTTGTGGGCCATGCTCCTAATGAGCCTACCCACATTTGCACAAATCGGAGGTATTGAAGATTCGGTAAATGATGTTTCCGATACCATTAGGTCTATTTTCCCTCTACTATTGGGGGTCATTTTCCTTATCGGATTCTTATTTAATGCAGGTCATTTCTTCGGCGAAAATGCAGACCTCAAAAAGGGAATTACCCGTGTTTTGGTTTTTGTACTCATAGCAGGGGCGGTAGTGGGCATCTTTACCTATCTCATTGGAATAGTAGTCTAAGGTCGATAATCGACATTAAAAAACTATACAATGAAAAGGTATGAAGTTTATAAAAACATTCGCAAAGGGGCAATGATATGGGGGCTTCCCATATCCCTCTTTGCAATGATGATGCTCGTAATACTGGGGTCCCTGCTGATAATCATTTTTTCATTCAGCCTTTGGGTCAACATCGGAGCATTCTTACTAAACGGTACATTCTATATCGTTCTGACCAAAATTGCCCGTAAAGCAATAACCATAAACATCGTTAAGGTATTTCCTAAAATCATAAGCAACAAGAAAGAAAACATACAATACTATGTCGATTATTAATACAGCATCATATAACCCCATCATAGAAATACGGGATAATTTAATATTTGCCAACAATGGCAATATCATTGCCTGTTATCGTGGAGAACTCCCTGAGATCTATTCTTTATCGGAAAAGGATTTCGAGGACTTACACAGTATTTGGTTTCAAGCACTAAAGTCTTTGCCCGTTGGTTCCGTTATTCATAAGCAAGATGTTTACCTAAAGAAAGGGTTTAGCTCGGAATACCTACCCAATAATACTTTTCTTGGAAAAGCAACACACGACCATTTCAAAGGAAGGGAATACATAGAACATCGTTGCTATCTATTCCTCACATTGGCAGGAAACAAAACATTGAACAACCCCAAATATGTAAACCCATTTCGGAAAATAAGTAAAGGGATTTACCAAGAATTAAATCAGAACGTTCACAGTTTCATTGGTTCGGTAAATGATTCCATTTCCTATATCAACAATAGCCGCAAAGTTCAATTTCTACCTTTAAAGGAATCCGAAATACTCAATTTTTCACAAACCTTTTTTAACGGTTTCAATCTCAATTTTGATACCGATATGCTTTTGGAGAAATCCAAAATTACCATAGGCAATAATCATTTTGACGTATTGGCGATCAATAGTGAATCCTGTTTTGGCGAAAACGTACAAACCAGCAAAATCAACGAACGTTTTACTTCGGATGATTTTGTATTTCATCAAGGGTATATCGATGGTTTGGGACTTTCCCTGAATGAAAATCATATCGTTAATCAAATCCTTTATTTAGATGATAAACAGAAATGGCGAAAACTCTTAGAAAAGAAGATTGAGGAACTTAAAAAGAGTTCGAATTTTGGTACGCAGAACAAAGTCATTCTTAAAAAAATTGAGCATATCGTTGACCAAATCAACAATGATGATAGCGCAAGAATCATAAGAGGACATTTGAATATTGTCTATTGGGACCGGGAAGCCCAACAGCTGGAAAGCATAGGCTCACAGATAAAATCGGAATTTAAGGAACTGGATATTACTCCATACTATCCAAGGGGTGAGGAACGTAAAAATTATATTCTAAATAGCCATCCCTGTTTTTCTTCCAATTTTTCAAATGAGGATTTGTACGTGACCGATTTGAAACATGCGCTTTGCCTTTTCATAAACAACACCAGCTACAGGACGGATAGGCAAGGAATTATATTCAATGATAGGGAACATAACATCCCCGTGTTAAAGGATGTTTGGGACGAGAAAAAGAAACGTATCAAAGCGAGGAACTTTGCCATTTTTGCGCCTACGGGAGAGGGGAAATCCTTTTTGGCAAACAACATATTACGGCAGTATTTTGAAATGGGTGTGCGCCTTGTCATTATTGACTTGGGAGGTTCCTACACCAAGTTTGCCAGTCTGTATCCCGAACAATATACTGTACTGCGCTATGAAAGCGGCAAGAGCCTTGGTATCAATCCCTTCTTTATAACAAAAGGTGACGATGTCACCCCAGAGCGGTTAGAGGATCTATCTGTATTCCTATTTGAACTGATTGGGGAAGGCACCAAGCCAAAAAAG
>JBCBZE010000424.1:0-2168 GCA_039815505.1 Bacteroidota bacterium
ATTTTAGAAAAAACGCCAATACTTCCAATAGTTTCAAGAACATTTCCGATGCGGATGTATATATTATTGCCGTAAGTGATACGGCCATCGAAAGCGTTTCCCAACAACTAACGGCCAAAAAAGGATTGATAGTGCATACTTCTGGAAGTGCATCCATTATGGAATTACGGGCAAATGAAAGAAATGGAATTTTTTATCCTTTACAGACCTTTAGCAAAAATAGAGCGGTAAATTTCCAAAATATCCCTATCTGTATAGAAGCCAAAAAAAAAGAAGATCTGGAATCATTGAGGAAGCTGGCACGTATGATTTCCGATTCGGTTTATGAAATATCCTCAGAGCAACGAAAATCCATTCATTTGGCAGCGGTATTTGTAAATAATTTCACCAATCATTTATATCATGCGGCAAGTGAAATTTGTGTGCGGAACAAGGTCCCTTTCCATATTTTGGAACCCTTGATAGAAGAGACCGCATTGAAAATAAAAAACCTTTCCCCCCTAGAGGCTCAGACCGGCCCGGCAAGAAGGGGTGATACCGAAACTATCCAAAAACATATACAACAACTAACAAATGATGCTTACAGGGACATTTATTCCTTGATAAGCGAATCGATCAGTACTACATATGGAGAAAAGTTATAAAGAGTATTTAAAGGATATTACCACCTTTATTTTTGATGTGGACGGCGTTTTTACCAACGGGTCCGTTTTGATAACAACCAAAGGCGAACTCCTTCGAAAAATGAGTGTAAAGGATGGTTATGCCCTTAAAACCGCCCTGCAAAGGGGATATAATGTCTGCATTATTACCGGGGGTACCAACGAAGGTGTGAAAAATCGGTTAAAGGGGTTGGGCGTAACGGATATCTATATGGGAGCGCATCATAAACAAGAACCACTACAAGAATACATGGATATCCATGATATTCAATCACAGCAAATATTGTATATGGGCGATGACCTTCCCGATATTCCCCCTATGCAAATCGTGGGTTTGCCCACCTGTCCCCAAGATGCCGTCCCCGAGGTTAAAGAAGTAAGTGCCTATATTTCCCATAAAGAGGGTGGAGATGGTTGTGTCCGCGATGTTATAGAGCAAGTTTTGAAGGTAAGGGGTGACTGGTACGGTAATTTCAGTGCTAAAAATGATTGATATGTTACAGGATAAATTGGAGCATTATCGCATTATATTGGCTTCCGGATCGCCTAGAAGACAGGAATTTCTAAAAAATTTACAATTGGACTATGAAGTCAGGGTCAAAAAAGTGAATGAAGTATATCCGGAAAACCTAAAAGGAAAGGAAATTTCGGATTATTTAGCAGCGCTCAAAGCAAGTGCCTATGCCGAAGACTTAATAGAAAACGAAATTGTAATTACATCGGATACCGTTGTGTGGCACAATAAGGAATCTCTTGCCAAACCTGCTGATGACAACGAGGCCTATCTCATGTTAAAAACCCTCTCAAATGATTGGCATAAGGTGATTACATCGGTCTGTTTTACGACAAAGCGAGATCAAAAAATAATAAATAGCAGTACCAAGGTGAAGTTCAAAACACTTACGGACGAGGAAATTTGGTTTTACATCAATAATTATAAACCTTTTGATAAGGCAGGGGGGTATGGTATTCAGGAATGGATCGGAGCCATTGGCGTTGAACGTATAAAAGGGTCCTATAACAACGTTATGGGGTTACCCACTCATTTAGTTTACAAAACGTTAATTACCATGGTTTCTTGAGATTAGATGGCTAATTTTATTAAAAACTTAACGATATGAAAAAGTTTATACGATTCCAAATGGCAATTTTGATAAGTGTTGCCATACTTAGCTTTACAGGGTCTTGCGCAGAACAGCAAAAGGAAAATGGTAAGGAAATCGCTATACATACTTCCACGGAGAAACCCATAATTGAAACGCCAAAAAAAGAGCTTTCCGCTGATTTTAAAGCCTATTGGTATGCTGGAAACGCTGAAATTACTTCCTATCAACTGACCCAAGCCCGTTATGGGGAGTTAAGAGAGGGCAAGGCGGTTTTAGTCTATGTCACCGAACCCTTCTTAGCCGGTAAGCAAGTTAAGGCCGATAGAAATAATCCGGACAATATTCCCGTAATTAAATTGAACAGTACAAAAAAGTACCTCACCGGTATTTACCCCTACTC
>JBCBZE010000338.1:0-3750 GCA_039815505.1 Bacteroidota bacterium
AAGGGCTTCAAATAATGGGTATGTTGGAAAGTAGAAACCTAGATTTTGAGACGGTACTCATAAGTTCCGTAAACGAAGGAATCCTACCCGCAGGAAAGTCGAACAACTCCTTTGTCCCCTTCGATGTCAAACTCGCATATAGCCTACCTACCTATAAAGAAAAAGATGCGGTATTTACCTATCACTTCTATCGATTACTACAGCGGGCCAAAAATGTATATCTCCTATATAACACCGAACCGGACGTTCTGGAAGGAGGTGAAAAAAGTAGACTTATCACCCAATTACAGACCGATAAAAATATCCTCCCCCAAATAACGGAGATTATTGCCTCACCGAAAATAATCCCCCCGAACAAAGCGCTTCAAAGGATTCACAAGGATGCCGACTTAATGCAACGAATAGCGGTATTCGCTAAAAAAGGGTTTTCCCCCACCTCTTTGACCAATTATGTTAGAAACCCCGTTGATTTTTATAAAAAAAGCATTCTAAAAATAGAAGATATTGTTGAAGTTGAGGAAACAGTTGCCGCAAATACCTTTGGTACTATAGTGCACGATACCTTGGAAGAATTGTATACACCCTTGATAGGACAAAATCTTGGCAAGGAAAATTTAACACATTTAAAGCCCAAGATTCATACCACGGTGCAACGTCATTTTGCAAAAAGTTATGCGGATGGGGATATTACAAGAGGAAAAAATCTTATTGCTTTTAATGTAATCATTCGCTACGTGGAAAACTTTTTGGACCTAGAGATCAAATCCGCCGAAAACCACGAAATTAAAATCTTGGGACTCGAGGAAAGTTTAGAAATGCAAATGAACATTCCGGAATTGGATTTTCCCATTTTTATTCGTGGTAAACTGGACCGGATCGATGAAAAGGACGGAACTATACGAATAATCGATTTTAAGACCGGTAAAGCTTCCTCTCCACAGGTAGAAGTGGTCCATTGGGAAGATCTTATCACGGACTATGATCAAAGCAAGGCCTTTCAACTACTTTGCTATGCCCTAATGTACACCAACAAACACTCCATAAAAACCTTGGAAGCGGGCATCATATCCTTTAAGAATTTAAGTGCAGGTCTTCTGCGTTTTGCCGTTAAGGATAAAAAAGGTGGAAGAAATAAGAACACGACTATTGGTGCGGATATCTTACAATTATTCTACCAACAGCTAAAGAAACTGATTTTGGAAATTTGTGATTCGGACATCCCTTTTATAGAAAAAGAGGTATGATCTATTTCTTATCAGGTCTGGTGGGTCTCACCTCTATTTTGCTCGGTAATGTCCTTGGGTGCATCCTAAGAAGATCCAAAACCAGTTCCCCGATATCTTCTGGCTGAATTTTCCAATCATCCTTGGAAGACGGTTCATTATTGTTGAAATGAGTGGCAACGGAACCGGGCATGATCGTAGAAACTTTAATATCATATTTTCGTAAATCCAACATGGCGGCTTGGGTAAAACCGACCACCGCAAATTTGGTGGCGTTATATCCCGCCCCGGAAGCAAAAAAATTAGTTCCGGCCAAACTGGCCAAGGTCATATAATATCCTTTGGATTTTTTTAAAGCTTCTACCGAAGCTTTTAAGGTGTGGAAAACTCCGTTAAGGTTCACATCGATCATTTGGTGCCAGTGATTCTCCGAAAGCTTGTCCACGGGTGCAAAATGCCCTACTCCTGCATTGGCCAAAACCACATCTAACTTTCCCCATTTATCAAGGATTTGACGAATTGCCATTGTTTCATCACCGTGTTTGGATACATCAGAGGCTATACCGAGGACCTTTTCATCATCTCCTAGTTGTTTGGCCGCTTTTTCCACGGTTTCCAAAGTTCTTCCACTAATTGCGACCTTCATTCCAGCTTCCAACAACTTTTCAGCTACGCCATAGCCTATACCTTTGGAGCCACCTGTTATGTAGGCCACTTTATCTTTTAAATTGATCATCTTAACTTCCTTTTTTAGTGAAATTAAAATTATGGTTCCGGATTAAGAAAAGGAAAGCGTTATTGTTTTCTTAAATTAAAAGCCATTCCAAAGGAAGTACATAACAGCTCTATCCGAAATATATGGTCATGAAAATATGGCCCTACTACATTGAAAAAATACCGGGTCCGATCAAAAAGGAATTACCACTATTTCCACCCTTCTATTCTTTTGACGATTCTCCTCACTATCATTTTTTACAATAGGTTGATTTTCTCCATAGCCTTTTTCGCCAAACTGAAACTTTTTGCCAGACAAATATTCTTTTAGGGTTTGTGAGACACTCCTTGCCCGTTCCAACGATAGTTTTTGATTGTCCACTGCATTCCCAACGTCATCCGTGTGGCCTTCAACCATAACTTTTCCTTTTTTCAATAGGGTAACTTTTTGTGCTAGTTCCTTTATAGCGGCCAACCCTTCTGGCTTGAGTACATGTTCCCCAGTGTCAAAGAGTACTGAACTATCAAGACTCATCCGCAGGGCACCGCCAATGGCCGCAACCGCATCGATATCCGCTCCTGGCACCTCGCTTGCTGTTTCAAGGTCCGTTAGGCGTATGTAATTGAACCTTTGGTTGGGCACTACATAATTGGCAATATCTACCATAGCGGTACCGCCATCAATTTTTCCGATAGCTACCCAGTTTACGCCATCCGAAGATATTTCCAATTTTGTGGGTTCAATCTCGCCTACTTCAAATATGAAAAGGTCTGGCCCATTAACATCAATTAGTACATTGTCAACAAATTCAAGGACCATTATCCCATTTAATCCTAGGTTGCACATCGTATTTTCATAGTCCGAATTTAGTCCCTCATAGTCCGGGACGCCCAAGCTTGTTTTTGGATTTGCTTTTTCCGCCCTTTCTCCCCTAATAAATGAAACGTCATTGTCTACAAAGGAGAGGGCGCCCAGGGGAAGAAATACAAATTGCCCTTGTTCAGAAAGGTAAGTTTCGCCTCTGCCGACATTGCTACTGTACCAACTAGGGTTCAGTTTGTAGAACTCGTCCTCGGCTTTCTTTGCTTTCTTTAGAAACAATTTTGCCTGTTTCTTTCTTTTCTTTTCAAGAGCAACCATTCTTTTTTTAAAGCTCTCCGTTGCGTTACCACTATCGATATGTGTGGTGATTTCAGTAGGCAAACCATTTTCTAAATGTTTGTTTGCCATAGATGATGATTTCAACGTTAGTTGTCCTGGAGTTGCTTTCAACAAATCCACCTCATCTTCGGTGATGTCCAACAAGGCTGCCAATTGTTGTTTGTCCATGTTTAAGGACGCCAAAAAGGCCTCATTGTTTTCTATCGCCTTATAAACGATTTTGCCAAACTCGGTTTTTTTGACCAGATGTTCTATATAACTGGGTTCCACCAAGCCATCGGCACGAAGAAATTCTTTAGGTATCCTATTGATGGCACCACGGATCAAATAGTTGAGGCTATCCTTTTTTCTCTTCTCATAATCCGTTAGGTTAAAGAGTCCGTACAAATCCGTTATGTCATGCCCCTTGCGTTCTTTGCTACGCAAACCATCAATAAAAGTGTGGGCAGTTTTAACCAATGCCATGGCTTCCTGGCCATTGGCATTCTTTTCTTTTTCAAGATCTAGCATTCTTGATCGTAGCGCAATCAAAGAGTCGGTTTCTTCCGCATTGAGGTCGAACACTCTAGCTATCATCGGTTTCAACTCAGCGAAATCCATTTTCTGGAGTGGCGACTTTTCTTCTTCGCTTTCTGTTTCCTCTTCCTCTTC
>JBCBZE010000300.1:0-4423 GCA_039815505.1 Bacteroidota bacterium
AATAGCATCACCAAGGAAAGTAAGTATTTAATCATTTTTGGTAAGTTAATTAGTCAGCTAAATATACCAAAAACAGAAAAGAGAATTCTTAAAGGGGTGTTAAGGATTCCATCATTTATTTTTCAATTGACGCAAAGGGCTCGGACCATATATTTTACATGTCTTTATGGACTTAACAATTGAAGGTGCCGCATGCTAAATATTGTATTATCGGCACGGGGTTGTCCGGTCTTGTCTTATCCATCGCGGTTACATGGACGGGACTGTATATAGTGCTAAGATTACCACCGCAAAACTTTTAGCATGACGTTTCGTGCGATCCTGGAATCACCCATGTTTATATGCCTTTCCGTCTTTTTGGGTAAAACGCGGCTTCTGCTTAGTTATGACCCAAATGACAACCGCATCCGGGACGCATGAAGCTTTGCGCCTCTTCATGCCAAGGGAATGCAGTATTGTATTTGTTGTTTTCCCACCAGAATTTACTTCTTTCCTGACGGAAATTACCGATTTCGTTCATAGTATCGGTATCAAATAACCTGCCATTGACCATAGTGTATTTTACAGTTTCCGTATGTCGGATATCTTCCAAAGGATTTTTGTCGAGTACGATCAAATCTGCCAATTTACCTTCTTTTAATGAACCAATATCGTTTCCGGCCCCAATATATTCAGCTCCATTTATGGTGGCTGCCCTTAACGCTTGCATATTGGTCATTCCACCCTGGTGTAGGAGCCATAGCTCCCAGTGTGCTCCAAGTCCTTGCAGTTGTCCGTGGGCCCCCAAGTTTACTTTTACACCTGCGTTGGCTAATGCCGTAACCGTTCTGGAGACTAAAATGTGTCCATTTTCATATTCCTCGTCCGGAACCATGGTTCGGTGTCTTGCCCTTGCATCCACTATGGCCCTTGGGGTATATTTTAATAATTTTTGGTTGTCCCATACTTGGTCTTTTTGATAGAAATAATATTCTCCGTTCATGCCACCATAGTTTACGATCAGGGTAGGGGTATAACCAGAACCACTGGTTTTCCATAGTTCGTTTATATCCTTATAAACAGGGGCTACGGGGATATTGTGTTCTATTCCGGTATGGCCGTCCATAATCATGGACATATTATGATAAAAGGTAGATCCACCCTCGGGGACAACATTGATCCCCAACTCCCTTGCCGCTTGCATTACCTGTTGTCGTTGGTCCCTTCTAGGCTGGTTATAACTCTTAACCGATTTGGCCCCAAAGGCCTTTGTTCGCCGGATAGCGGAGCGAGCATCCTCTAAACTATTTACCACGGCCTTAAAATCACCATCGGCCCCATAGAGAATAATTCCGGTAGAATAAATACGAGGCCCTACCATATCCCCTTTTTTAATTAATTCCGAGAGGGCGAAGATAGTCTCCGTGTTCGCGGAAGGGTCATGCGCCGTTGTTACCCCAAAAGCCAAGTTAGCGTACAATTGCCAGTGCTTTTGGGTTGTGAGCCCATATCTAAAAGCACCAATGTGTGCATGGGCGTCTACAATGCCCGGCATAATGGTTTTCCCGTTTACATCATATACTTTGGCCGAGCTGGGAATTACAATATCGGCAGATTTCCCTATTTTTTCAATGCGATTTCCTTTCACAAGAATGGTACCCCCTTCGATAACTTCATCCCCTTCCATGGTAATGATATGTGCATTTACAAAAGCGATACTGCCTTCCGGATTATCGGTTTTGGCAACGAGCTTTATTTTTACACCGGTACTATCCATTGCCGACACTTTTTCTGGAGAATTGGGCAAAAATGTATAGCGATCCTTGATGTTATTGGAAAAATATTCATCGCCCAGTGTCCAGAAGATAGATCTACTATCTGCAGACCAATGCAGGTTAATTCCCGCATCCTTAGCGATTTGTGACACCGGTATCGCTTTTGATTTATTATCGAGGTCTATGGTCTTGCCATTAAGTACCAAAGGAGCTATATAGGCCTTATGAAGATGGGTGAAAGCAATCCATTGGTTGTTGGGGCTGGGGACCAATCTGTTGGCATATTTTGATTTAACATGTGTTTTTTTGTCTTTTCCGTTAAGGTCCACAGAATGTAATTCTTTGGTCAACTGACCGAAGTAAGTACCTCCCGTCTGATAAAAAATACGTTCTCCATTTTTGGTAAACAAGGGATACTCGCCCTCTTCCGAAACCAATTTTGGATTTTCCCCAGATACCGAAATCGTATAGATACCTGTGTTTTTGGCAAAGCTTCGTCCTTGATCTATGTTGCCGCTCTCCTTGCGATAAACTATATATTTTCCAGAAGGGTCATACGCCGGGGTTCTATAGATGCCCTTTGCCAAAGTTAATTTGGTAGCGTTTTCACCGTTTAGGGAAATTTTATGTACGGCCCCTAGGTTTTCATCGTCCCAGCTTACATAGACCAACTGCTTTCCATCCGGGGAAAAAGAAGGCTCAAACTCAAAGTGGGTCGCTTGGGTCAATCTTTTAGGTTTACCGGTGGGCAATTTTTTAACCCATAGATTTCCAAGGGCATTAAATACCAAGGTTTTTCCATCCGGTGAGGTCACGGCCTGTCTAATGACCTTTGCCGTAAACGTTTCGGGAGCTACAGGGGAATCAAAATGTACGGTCTCGGCAATCTTAACAACCGCATCCACGGAAAAAGGAATATGGGTTACTTTTTGCGTGGCCACATTAATTTTATGGATTTTCCCCCCGGACCAGAATACGATCTCCTCATCTCCCGGCATCCATCCAAAATTAGGATATATACCAAAGATAGCCCACGCCTCTTGTTGATCTTTATTAAGCTCATCGTACAACGGCCATTCCTCGCCCGTCTCCAGGTCATGGAGGTAGAGTACCGATTTGGTACGTACGCGTTTAACGAAAGCTAGTTTTTTACCGTCCCTGGAGACGGTTGGTCTTGCCGCTCCGCCTGGTCCGCCCGTTACCGTAATGGTTTTTCCAGTTTCAAAATCGTATCTTTTTATAACATAAATCTGTTTATTGGGATCTTTGTTATATTGAAAGAAACCGCCGGGATATACATCTTCACTATAATATAAGTATCTACCATCTGGCGAAAGATTGGGTTCGTTAACATCCTGCTGGTCGTTTTTTCGTTTGGTAAGTTGTAAACCGCTACCTCCAGATATATGATATTGCCACATCTCACCAGCTCCCAAGGAACGTTGTGAGGTAAAATGTTTTCTTGCCACCAAATAATTGCCGTCCGCCATCCAAGCAGCATTGTTGAGCAACCTAAACTTTTCCTTGGTAACCGCTTTTGCATCGGAACCATCACTGTTCATTACCCAAATATTGTCTCCACCACCCGCATCACTGGTAAAGGATATTTTTTTTCCATCTGGACTAAAACGGGGTTGTACCTCAAATGGAATACCTGTTCGCAACGCTTTGGCTTTTCCACCGGAAACGGGCATACTATAAATATCGCCCAACAAATCAAAAACTATGGTTTGACCATCCGGGCTTACATCCAAGTTCATCCATGTGCCTTCATCCGTCGTAAATTGATGTTCTTGATAATTAAACTCTCCTTCGGGATTGGCCACGTCCCATTTTTTATCCTCTTTTTTCTTTTCTTGTGCATAGGAAAGTTGAACTGAAAAAATACCTATACATAACAGTGCTGCTATTTTATACATGCGGATCGGTTTTAAGTATTTCGAAAATAAGTATTTATGGTGTCATAATATTGAAAAAGATGACTAAAATAAAATGTATTTATGTTGCCTTTTTATAAGCTTCTTTAGGCCAATTCAATCAGTTCACCATCTATTTGTGTCAAATCTGTTGACCGCACCCTATGCGTACACATGCTACCAAATGGCCCTGAATTTCCAAGAGGGTCTAGAGTGGAAACATCCTGTAGTTTCAAACCCTGATCAATTCTTGTTTTAGTCGCTGGTTTGATACGTGCAAAGTACTTTTTCCATGCGACGGTTTTTTAGTTGTTTATCTACTGGGGCCTCTTGCTTTTATATTTGCGGCACAAAGTTTAATGATTTCCGCAATACGTTTCTCACGCGTTTCTTGCCTTTTGGCCTGATTCAACCAATACAGGTAACTTTTACGCTGGCCTTTGGTAAAATTTTGAAAGTTTTCAAAGGCCATGGGGTTTTGATCGAAAGCTTTTTTTAAACCTTCCGGGACCACGCCATTTTCCACATCGTCCAAGGCGGTCCATGAACCGTCTTTTTTAGCGGCATTTATCAGTGCCAATCCGGTTTTATGCATTAAACCTGCTGCCTTTAGTTCCTGAATATGCTTCTTGTTTACTTTACTCCAGACACTTTTTGGTTTTCTGGGACAAAAGTATTGCCGGCGTTTTCCATCGCCCAGACTTTTTACCGTGCTATCGATCCATCCATAACATAAGGCTACGCGGACGGCCT
>JBCBZE010000256.1:0-5227 GCA_039815505.1 Bacteroidota bacterium
AATATCTTCGGCATTATCTTCATTGAGCTCATCTTTGTTCAGTTCCGGGTTTACCAGTTTTTTACCATAATACTTTACATAGTTACCGCCAATTTTAACTCCGGTCTTAACCAATTTACTAGCTCGCTCTATTTTTCCTGTCGGGATTCTGTCCAGTGTTTTCATGGGGAATAGGTAGGTGTTGAAAAAGAATTTGTTGGTATTGTTCTAGGATAGGTTTTCTTTATAGAGAAACTTTCCAAAATCGAGTATACTTTCCAACGGAGTATTATCAAAAATGTCAAAAATAGTTTTGACCGATTTCTCAATGGCCAAATCGGTCTTTTCAAATGCAGCAGATGAATCGTCCATCCAAAACTTCAGCAGAAATAGTAACTGCAGCCACGCTCCTTCCGAAAATAATCTTGGATTATGCTTTGTTATTTTTAGTGTTTTCTCCGCATTGGCATCTACAATCAGTTCAGAGGAAAAGGTTTTAAAATGCGATCGCAGTCCCTTTAACTGCTCCATGTTCTTTAAAACATTTTTATGCTCTTGGAGCGCAAAAAGCACATAACTTCTGTTTAGGGACAACAACTCAAAGAAAGTAAACAAAAAAGTTAGCATTTTGTCCTTATTGGAAAATCCTTCAAACTCCTTGTTTTTTTGAATTAAATTTTCGGTGTTCACATAAAACCGGTTCCAAATAGATTTCTGCAATCCTTCTACCGAACCAAAATAATTATAAAAGTCCTCTTCCTTTATTTTATTCGCCTTACAAAATTTATAAATGGACTTGGGAACAACTTCATGTTCTAACACATAATCCATATAAAATCCAATAATTGCTTCCTCCGTTATTTTTTTGGTGTTCGATTTAACTGCCATTTGTCAAAATATTTTGTTAAAACAAAAATACAATTTTAATAAACAAAAATATGTTAATACCATACGAAATGTTCTTATAAAAAAAGTGTGCTTCTAAAAAAAGCACACTTTTAAACAACCTAACCAATAAATAAACAAACTTATTACAGAATTAAACCTTTTTCATAGCAATTTAATTTCTATAACACTTCAAATATACAACTTGTTTAATATAAACATTAATTTATTAAACAAAATATATGTTAAACTTTTCATGCTTTACGAGCAGGGAAAATCAATGTGCCAGTTTGTCATTATTCTTTAAAATGGTACTTTTTTTGCCTTGACATTGCAAAACAAAATCATTTAGAAGTATGGCCACAGGCAAAATCAACGTTTCGGTAGAAAACATCTTCCCGCTTATTAAGAAATTCTTATACAGTGATCATGAAATATTTCTTAGGGAATTGATATCCAATGCAACGGATGCAACATTGAAATTAAAACACCTCACGTCCATCGGTGAGGCCAAGGTAGAATATGGAACTCCCCAAATAGAGGTCAAAGTGGATAAGGAAGGGAAAAAAATCCATATTGTTGACCAGGGTATTGGGATGACGGAAGATGAAGTTAAGAAGTATATCAATGAAGTAGCTTTCTCGGGTGCTGAGGAATTTTTGAACAAATATGAGGATTCATCCAATGAAGCGGGTATTATAGGACATTTTGGGCTAGGTTTCTATTCGGCTTTTATGGTAGCCAATAAAGTGGAAATCATAACCAAAAGTTACAAGGACGAACCTGCCGCACATTGGTCCTGTGACGGCTCACCTAAATTCACCTTAAAAAAAGGAAAAAAAGAGGATAGGGGAACGGAAATTATACTTCATGTGGCAGAGGATTCGGTCGAGTTCTTGGAAGAAAACAAAATCGGCGAACTTTTACGGAAGTATAATAAGTTTATGCCCATTCCCATTAAGTTCGGTACCAAAACGGAAACCCTCCCCAAACCGGAAGGTGCCAAGGAAGATGAACCTGCCCCTACACAGGAAGTGGATAATTTTATCAATAATCCTACACCGGCATGGACAAAACAACCGTCAGATTTAAAAGATGAGGACTATACGAATTTTTATAGAGAATTGTACCCTATGCAATTCGAGGAACCCTTATTTAACATTCATTTAAATGTAGATTACCCTTTTAATCTAACCGGAATCTTATATTTTCCAAAACTTACAAACGACCTCAACGTTCAAAAGGACAGGATACAGTTATACCAAAACCAGGTATTCGTTACGGATAATGTGGAAGGTATTGTACCGGAATTTTTAACCATGTTGCGCGGAGTAATAGATTCTCCCGATATTCCATTGAATGTTTCCCGATCGTATTTGCAAGCGGATGGGGCGGTAAAGAAAATTTCTTCTTATATCACGAGAAAAGTAGCGGATAAATTAACATCTCTGTTCAAAAATAATCGTGAGGACTTTGAGGCCAAATGGAACGATATTAAAATCGTTATTGAATATGGCATGCTTTCGGAGGAAAAATTCTTTGAAAAGGCAGACAAATTTGCGCTATACCCAACGGTTGATGGCACGTATTTTACATTTGAAGAACTGCAAGAAAAAATAAAGGGCACCCAAACGGATAAGGATGAAAAACTAGTAGTGCTGTACGCATCGGACAAAGAGGCGCAACACAGCTATATAGAAGCTGCCAAAGCCAAAGGATATGAAGTGCTGTTATTGGATTCACCAATTATATCACATCTTATGCAAAAATTGGAAACTTCTAAGGAGAAGTTGTCCTTTGCAAGGGTAGATGCCGATCATTTGGATAACCTGATCAAAAAGGAAGATACGCAGATTTCCAAGTTATCTGATGAAGAAAAAGAAAGCCTTAAAACCAATTTGGAAGCAGTTATCAAGGATAAGGGCTATACGGTACAATTAGAGCCCATGGACAGCAGTGCTTCCCCTTTTATCATAACAGAGCCTGAGTTTATGCGCCGTATGAAAGAAATGCAGCAAACCGGTGGCGGTGGCGGAATGTTCGGAATGGGCAATATGCCAGAGATGTACAATCTAATTGTAAATACCAATCATGAGCTGGTAGGTGAAATCCTAAGTACCAAAACGGCCAAGAAAAGGGAACGATTGATCAATCAATCCTTGGATTTGGCACGTTTATCCAAGGGCTTGTTAAAAGGTGAGGAACTTACCCATTTCATCAACCGCAGTTATGATATGATCAAGTAATCAACACCTACATATCTTAAACTAAAAGGGCGGCCCAATTGGGCCGCCCTTTTAGTTTATATTTACACCATGAAAACTCCATGGCATCTCTACCTTATGGCCGGTATGTATATTTTTGCTGGAATTATGCATTTCATAAAACCCAAGGCCTATATGCGAATTATGCCAAGATATCTGCCAAGACATAAACTATTGGTTCAGCTTAGCGGAATAGCCGAAATTATCTTGGGCATAGGGCTTTGCATACCTGTATTGAAAGACCCAAGTATTTATGGGATCATTGCTATGCTCACCGTATTCTTACTTGTTCATTTTTATATGCTAACTGGAAAAAAGGCCTCCGCCGGCGTACCCAAATGGATTTTGATCCTTAGAATTCCATTACAGTTTGGACTAATGTACTGGGCGTATTGGTATTTGGGTTTTTAAGGTGTTCTTTTCTCCAATTTTACAAGTGAGGCACCACCCGCATAATAGATACTTCCATCCTCGGCAATAATTTGCTGGCAACCTCCATCGTCCAATGGGTTCTTTAACCATTTACATACCTTTCCTAAATGCTTTCTAAATCGCAACTTACCATTATCCCAGTCCAAGCCATAATAGTAATAGTTACATTTTTCCTCTCTACCACTACCATAGACGAGATTAGACCCCTTACTGTATGTCAGCACCCCGTTCATATTGATATCTGTATTGACCCAAGCCAGTTCAAAGATATTCTTCTCTATATTCCAGTGTACTTTTTGCACGCCCTTTAAAGGGTTCTTACCTTGCCCTAAAAATCCATTGAACTGTGCTATGGCCACATCATAACCATACACAGTGGGTGAATTTTCGATGGACTGGAATTTATTGCTAAAACGTTTCGCGGCAGGAAGCTTTATTTTTCCCGCCAAACGAATGTCCTCCCCTTTTATGCCTTTCCAGTCCCCAGGTATTTTACGCCAAAAAGCCAGTAGATTATTTCGTTTATGCCCGTCCGCAACGATGATCAATTGATCATTTCCTTCTCCAAAACCCATTAATGTAGGGGTTGTACCGCTACCTTCCGCAAAGGTTCCTGTAGGTCCATCGTTAACGAAATCATACCAAGCTTCAAACCCAAGCTTCAATGCTTCACCATTCCAATCAATACGTATAAGTCTATGGGTCGTAACAACATACATGGAATTGTTTTCATCAATGGGGAAGGCATTGTGTCCAAACAATTCATTGGTAACCGGTCTGATCCGCAAGGTGTCCAATAAATCAAAATTTGACGATAGTATACCGAAAACTGCTCCATCCTGTTTCTTTATACTTCCCGAGTAAAAGGCTATTTCACCCCTATAATTGATTCCAAAGTTCTGTACCTTATTGGCGACTATGCCTTTAAAATCAAAGGTGTCCCGCACCACCAATCTTGAATAGGGGTTGTTATGTTGGGAATCCGTAATCTTAAAAAGCTTCGTCGTCTGCCCTTTTTGGGGATTATATTTGGGATCATACGTGTACCATACATTTCCTTTGGTTTGCAAAAGGTTCCAACCAAAGGATTTTAGCCAGTCACTATCGATCTTTACCTTAGCGGCTATTCTCAGCCCTTGTTTATCATCAACTATTTTATAAAAATGCGTAGCGTTGGACTGTAGCAGTACGCGTTGACCATCTGGATACTTCTCGGAAAAGTATGTCCAAGGTGACGTACCTCCCTTAATTCCCTTCAGGGTTTTCACTTTTACATTATTGGCGTCTATAGGGCCTGCGATCTCCGAATAGGATTGCCGATAACTATTACCGTGGTACGTGGGCCACGGGGAATCCGCGAGATAAGGGTTTACCGGAGGGTCTTCTTGCTGTGAAAAGCACAGCTGTAGTGTTAGACAAAAAACCGGAACAATCTTGTTTAACATTTTCATTTCAATGAAGTTTTAGCCAACTCTTCCTTATTTAAAATCAGCATCTTGGGGTAATTTTGCCCTATCTACCTGAGCCCCATTTTTATCATAGAAAACATAGGTTATCAATGCTCCTTTCTTTAAACGGACACGGTAATATTCCTTTTGGGTCTTATACAACTTAATATGTGTACCTCCAGTAACCCTATAATCGGAAAAATTTGCGTCCAAATCTGA
>JBCBZE010000087.1:0-11132 GCA_039815505.1 Bacteroidota bacterium
AATATTGGTGAACACACCATCCGTTACATTGTAAATGGTCCCCGTATCCTCGTCAGAGGAAATAAAACTGAATTCCCCGGATATGATCCTATTTTCTTTATCGATGGATGTTATCCGAATAAAAACTTCCGTGGTTTCCTCGGTATCTATATCATCATTTTCTCCATTCGCGATATCCCCTTCCGTATAACCGCCCCCGGCTATTTCCAATCCATTGTCGCTTTGGACCATAGTCCATTCCTTACCGGCAATGACCGTGTCAAAATCGAATCCTGCCATGGCCAGGGCAATACCCTTGGCATTATTGGAGCTTACAATTTCCAATCCAAAGAGGGCGATGGCATAAAAGCCGGACTGTTCTGCTATTGAAGCGCCTATGAATTCTTGGATCGTAGCATTGAATGCATTACCATTGACCGTGGCCGTTAGGGATGCTCCGTTGGAATCGGTATCCATATCGTCCATGGCGTCGTCATCTCCCATGTCCTCGGACGTTTCCAATGGATCATCGTCCGTACCCGAATCATCCGAGGAGCAAGAGGAGAAAATAGATAGTGTTAACAATATACAACAAAGAAATTTTAAGATTCTCATGAATTTTCTAATTAATAGGGTTCTTTATGTTCGTTTTGGAGGGTTATGATACACTATTCCTCCAATTTGATATCGGCCATTTGCAACAACATGCTCCTGTCGTTCATTTCAACCATTTTAAATGCATTTCTCACATTTTCAGGAACAGTTTGCCACAATGCATCCGCATTTTCCTTGGAGCTTATGGATATTGACGCCGTGCCACCGCTAAAGTTTTTCGAGGCTTTCTTTACTCCCTTTACGCTGGAAATATGTGCGTACAACCGGTTTAAATGCTCGTCGTCATAAGCTACTTGTTGCACATCTATGACCACTCCTCCTTTTGATTTTGCTCCTTTCTTCTTACCGGAACCAAACAAGGAGCCAATGGTTTTTATGGTTTCCTTGGAATTTTCGACCGTACTTTTAATGGCATCGTTGGTATTCTTACTGGTTTCATTTACCTCTTCTGTTTTTTTGTTGACCTGGTCCACCTCTTTGATCACTTTTGGCTTATTGTCCTGTCCTTGTACCGAGAAAAACGCAAAACAGCCTAGAATAAGCATGTACTTTTTTAGCACTTTCATACTGAACTATTTAAATTATTGAATTCGTTTCCATTAAGAAAGGTAGATGTAATCACGATGTATCACTATATAGAATTAGTAATCGTCCCTGTTTTGTAGTTTAACGTTAGGAACCGGTATACAAACGTGTAAAACAGTGGGTCAACCAATATATTGCCAAGGGGTAATTCCTTCATTTATAGCAGTATGATTGCTTTTGAGTCCTAAAAACCGTTAAATTTGAGGTTTAAGACGTCTACATGCAAAACCAAACCAAAAAAACAGGACTAACTTTATTTTTTTTAGTGTACACAACATTGTTTTTTGCACAATCTTCCGTTCTGGATTCCCTTTTGGTGCAATTAAACAAACATTCAAATAGGGATACGGTAAGAGTTGGACTCTTGGTAAACACGGCATGGAACATGACGCATACCGATCCAGAAAACGCCTTTGTTTATGTGGATGAAGCCTTGGATATTGCTACGGATATAGGATGGGCTAAGGGTAGGGTGGGCGCATTGCGCCAAAAAGGGAATTTATATTATGTAATGGCGGATAACCTTAATGCCATGGAGGCTTTTCAGCAAGGTTTAAAGATTGCCCAAGAGGCTAATGAAAAGATATATGAGGCCAGTCTTTACGGAAACCTAGGAAATATACATGCCGATATGAAGGAGAATGAAAAGGCATTGAAAAACTACAACCTATACCTTTCAACGGCAAGAGAACTAGGGCAAAAACCAGATCAGGTAAGGGCACTTTCCAATATCGGGCTTATTTACAACGATCAAGGGGAATATGACCAAGGTGTTTTATACTTGGAACAGGCCCTCGCCATCGCCAAGGATGAAAAGAACGATTATTTCATAGCGGCGATCATCAATAATATAGGACTTTCCTATAAGTATAAAAAAGACTATACAACTTCCCTTTCCCATTATAAACAGGCCGCGGACTTAGCGAAATCTACACAGAACAAATATATAGAGGCATCTGCACTGAACAGTATAGGCAAGGTGAATATTCTGTTGGAAAATTTTGATATGGCCAAAGCGAAAAGCACAGAGGCCTTAAAATTAGCGGAAGAGATTAATGCCGTGGAATGGCAGGCCGATGCGTGGGAGGTATTGAGCACGGCATATGAGCATGAAGGTAATTCCGAAAAGGCGCTTGCCGCCTATAAAAATTATGTGCGATTTAGGGACAGTGTCCTGAGCGAAGAGAAAAAGGCCGAGCTTACCAGAAAAGAAATGCAGTTTAGATTAGAAAAACAGGAAGCGGATGCAAATGCGGTTATTCAGCAACAGCGACTGGTTAAAAACGGGGTCATTATCGGCGGAGTGGCGTTACTCATAGCTTCTGTTTTTGGGTATTTCCTATATAAAAGAAGAAGGGATGCCCTGGAACAAAAAAAGGCTGCTGAATTCCATTCCAAAGTAGCGGAAACCGAGTTGAAGGCACTGCGATCACAAATGAACCCTCATTTTATCTTTAACGCCCTGAATTCCATAAGCGATTATATGGCAAAGAACAATGTGGATATAGCCAATACGTATTTATTGAAATTTGCCAAGCTTACCCGTTCTATATTGGAAAGTTCCGAAAAGAAGTGGATCAACCTCAGTGAGGACCTTGAACTGATGGAGCTCTACATCCAGATAGAAGCACTTCGATTAAAAAACAAACTTTCCCATACAATTACCGTGGCCCAAGAGATCGATGCAGAAAACACTTTGGTGCCCCCTATGCTTTTACAGCCTTTTATCGAAAATAGTATTTGGCACGGTATAGCGGCAAAAGAGGGCAAAGGTCATATAGCCATTGGTATACGAAAGGAAGGCGATATGGTGGTCTGCAGTGTGGACGATAATGGCGTAGGTCGTAAAAAAACGTTGAATGTCAAGACCGATTATACGTCTATGGGGGTAAAGATTACGGAAAGTAGGTTGGATATCATTGGTCAGTTGAAAAAGGTAAAGGGGAGTATAGCCATGTTCGATAAAAAGGAAGGCTTACTCGTAGAGCTTAAGCTACCATTGGAACTGCGTTTTTAAAATCGTTTTATGATAAAAGCTATTATTGTTGATGACGAAAAGCACTGTGCGGACAGGATAAAGCTACTTTTGGGCAAGTACACCGGTACTATAGCACTCATTGGTAGCTATACCACCATAGGAGAAGCTAAGGGTGCCATTGAATCAATGGCTCCGGATGTGGTCTTTTTGGATGTTCATTTAAACGAGGATACCGGCTTTGACCTGTTGCGACAACTTAAGCTAATTAATTTTGAAATTATTTTTACTACCGCCTATGATAGCTATGCCTTGGACGCATTCAAGTTTTCGGCCTTGGACTATCTTCTAAAACCCATTCATGGGGAAGATTTTGACATAACCATGGCAAGGCTCAAGGAAAGGACCGGATTAAAGGATACTTCAAAAAAAATAGAAGTGCTTTTCCATAATTTCGGTAATAAAATAAGCCGGTTAAAAAAAATCGTCATACCTACTTTGGAAGGTCTTACGTTCATTAATGCGTCCGAAATCGTTAGATGCCAGTCCGATGGGAACTGTACCGATATTTTTTACGGTAAGGGCAAAAGGATCACCGCTACCAAAACATTAAAACATTTTGAGGAAATTCTTGGAGAGGACCTTTTTTTTAGGGTACATAAATCCCATTTTATAAACATGTCCTGTATCGATAAATATTTCAAGGGAAAAGGAGGGTATGTACTCATGCAGGACGGCGCACACATAGAGGTGGCGGTGAGAAGAAAGGAAGAATTTCTCAGAAAACTCAAGGATATGGATTAAGTATTTAGACGTCGCATATGGAAAATGCTTGTTTCAACGCTTCTATTTTATCGTCCCTTGTAGGGATAAACTCCTGGGCAACATGTCCTTTAAAGCCTGTTTCTAAAATAGCACGCATAATGGCAGGGTAATATAGTTCCTGGCTCTCATCTATTTCATGTCTACCAGGGACTCCCGCCGTATGATAATGTCCAAAATAGGCATGATGGTTTCGTATAGTTCTAATAATATCTCCCTCTTGGATCTGCATATGGTAAATATCATAAAGCAATTTAAAGTTATCCGATGCTATTTTTTTACAAAGTTCAACACCCCATTTGGTACTATCGCACATATAATCAGGATGGTTAATTTGATTAAACAGTTCCATTTGAATGACCACCCCGTGCTTTTCCGCCAAAGGCATTATTTGTTGTAGCCCCTTAGCACAGTTCTGTAAACCTGTGGAATCATCCATTCCCCTTCTATTGCCACTAAAACAGATAAGGTTGGTGTACCCGGCTTTGGCTACTTTGGGAATGATGTCCGTATAGTTTTTAATCAAAGTCTCATGGTATTGCGGGTCGTTCCATCCTTCCGTAAGGCTTATTTCCGCCCCATTGCACATGGTACATTGTATATTGTACTTTTTTAATAATGGCCAATCTTTAGGGCCTATTAGATCAATGGCTTTAATACCTAACTGGGTTAAGGTGCGTAAGAAATCTTCCAAAGGCACCTCCCCAAAGCACCATTGGCATACACTATGATTGATATTGTTTTTTAGTAGAAATTCTTTTTCCCGTCCGGTTTCCGAAGCATCGGCCGTTTTAAATGTCAATAATCCCGCCGAGGCTGCCGCCGAGGTACCGATAAAAGTTCTTCTTTTCATTTTTTTAAAAAGCTTTGTCCAGTTAAAGATAATTTTTTTAGATTTAAAAAATGGAGATACGACCAGATGCTGAAAAATTATTGGAATTGGCCCATTACAAAATGCCTTTTGGAAAATTTAAGGATAGGTATTTAGTAGACTTGCCCGAACCTTATTTAACGTGGTTTCAACAAAAAGGTTTTCCTTCTGGAAAGCTGGGGGAGCTTCTAAGGGCTATGTACGAAATAAAAATTAATGGATTGGAACCCTTGATCCGAAAGATTCAAAAAGAATTTCCAAAAGATTAACCGGTATTTGTTACAACAATTCGTATCTTTATGCCCCGTAACAAACAACCCCATCATGTCGCAGACCAAGTATATCTTCGTTACGGGAGGCGTTACCTCTTCATTGGGAAAAGGTATTATCGCCGCTTCTTTGGCCAAACTATTACAGGCCCGTGGCTACAGGACCACCATACAAAAATTAGATCCCTATATTAATGTTGACCCTGGTACATTAAACCCTTATGAACATGGGGAATGTTATGTGACGGATGATGGAGCGGAAACTGATTTGGACCTTGGGCACTATGAACGTTTCTTAAATGTAAGGACATCACAGGCCAATAATGTTACAACGGGAAGGATTTACCAAAGTGTTATTGAAAAGGAGCGCAGGGGAGAATTTTTGGGGAAGACCGTTCAAGTTGTTCCGCATATTACCAACGAAATAAAGGAACGCATACAGATACTGGGCAAGAGCTGTGATTATGATATCGTGATTACCGAAATAGGAGGTACCGTAGGGGATATAGAATCCCTACCTTATATAGAGGCCGTACGACAATTGTTATGGGAATTGGGAGAGAACAACGGTATTGTTGTTCATCTTACATTGGTCCCTTTTCTGTCAGCTGCTGGCGAGTTAAAGACCAAGCCTACACAACACTCGGTCAAAACCTTGATGGAAAGTGGGATAAAAGCCGATATTTTGGTGTGTAGGACAGAACATCATATTTCCGATGATATAAAAAAGAAATTGGCACTGTTCTGCAATGTAAAGCAAGAAGCGGTGATACAATCCATCGATGCCTCCACCATTTACGATGTACCGGTAATGATGCAAGATGAGGGTCTGGATAAAGTAACACTCCAGAAGTTGGCCCTCCCTGATGATTCCCTGCCGGATTTGACGCAATGGAACGAGTTTTTGGATCGTCACAAAAACCCGGGACATGAAGTAACCATAGGGCTTATTGGGAAGTATGTAGAACTGCAGGATTCGTATAAATCCATTTTGGAAGCCTTTATCCATGCCGGGGCCATGAACGAGGTAAAGGTAAATGTGAGGTCCATACATTCCGAACATATTACCCAAGAAAATTTTGATCAGAAAATGCACGGTTTGGATGGTATCTTGGTGGCGCCAGGTTTTGGTGAACGCGGCATAGAAGGTAAGATTAGGGCCGTACAATATGCTAGGGAAAACGGTATTCCCTTTTTGGGAATCTGTCTCGGAATGCAAATGGCGGTAATAGAATTTGCCAGAAACGTATTGGGATTGGCCAACGCGAATTCCACGGAAATGGATGAAAGCACGCCTTACCCTGTTATCAATTTAATGGAGGCACAAAAGACAATTACCAACAAAGGGGGTACCATGCGTCTAGGTGCCTGGGACTGTGAGTTAATGCCCGGTAGTCTGGTGCAAGAAGTATATCGAGGAGAAACCGATATTTCCGAGCGGCACCGACATCGTTATGAATTCAATAATGACTTTAAGGCACAAATGGAAGGGACCGGGCTTGTAGCTTCGGGAATAAATAAAGAGACCGGACTGGTGGAGATTATTGAATTGCCTTCACATCCATGGTTTATAGGTGTTCAATACCATCCGGAATATAAAAGTACGGTAGCCAATCCACACCCGCTTTTTGTAGGCTTCGTAAAAGCTGTTCTGCAATACAAAAAGCAACAAACTAATGCCAGTTTGGCATAAACTGTACAATTGGGCATATATTTGCGTACGTAAAAACCAAACTACTACATATTATACAAATTAGCTTATCCGGATGGAAGAAAAGAAACTAGATATAAATTCTATAATTGGCTTTGTGCTTATTTTTGGTATACTGATCTATATGTTCTACCAAAATCAACCGACCCCTGAGGAGATCGAGGCAAAAAAGGCAGAACAGGAACAGGTAGAAGCAGCCAAAGAACAACAAAAATCACAGGATACAGCTCCTTTGGCCCAACAGCCCGCCATAAACCTTCAGGATTCTGCCGCGGTAGCCGACTACAAGGGTTCCGTAGGGGCTTTTGGCTTTACGACCACTTCCGATACGGTTACGGAGTTGGCGAACAATGTGTTGTATCTAAAAGTAAGCAACAAGGGTGGACAGATCGTAGAGGCCAAAATGAAGAATTTTGTCACCTATGATTCCGTTCCCGTATATTTGGTCAAGGATGGCAATGCCAGTTTTGCATTGGATTTTTCTACTTCCGATAATCGTGTTTTGAGCACGGGCGATCTTTTTTTTGAGCCTTCTTTAACCGAGAACAATGGGGTTCAGGTACTTTCCATGAAGGCCAAGGTATCTCCCAATCAGTTTTTGGAGTATCGATATGAAATGAAACCAGATGATTATTTGGTGGATTTTACGATTCGTTCCCAAGGTCTTAATGGTATCATCAACAGTGGTTCACCCATAAAGTTAGATTGGAAACTCAAGGGCATTCGTCATAACAAAAGTATCCAATATGAAAATCGATATACCCGTTTAACCTATAATCATGAAGATGGAAAAATAAGTAAACTTTCCGAAAGCAGTGACGATGAGGAAAACGAGGAGCAAATAAAATGGTTGTCCTATAGGCAACATTTTTTTAGTTCCATCCTAGCGTCAAAAACACCATTTAAAACGGCCGAACTCACTTCTAAAAACCTTGTGGAAGATGAGGATAGGACCATGGGCTTTACCAAAGCATATCATTCTTCCGTACCTCTAGAACTTCAGGGGGGGGAGCTTTCTTATAATATGCACTGGTATTATGGACCAACGGACGTAAAAGTACTTTCACAGTACAAAGAACTGGGGCTTGCCGATTCCATTCCCTACGGATGGGGAATTTTTGGCTGGATCAACAGATATATATTTACACCCCTATATACCTTTTTGAGTTCTTTTCTTCCCTATGGATTGGCCATCGTTGTCATGACTATATTGGTTCGTTTAGCCATGTCCCCGGCAACGTACAAGTCTTATTTGTCCCAGGCAAAAATGAAAGTTTTGAAACCGGAGATTACCGAATTGGGGGAGAAATTCAAGGATAATGCCATGAAAAAGCAGCAGGAGACCATGAAATTGTATAATAAAGCCGGTGTAAGCCCTATGAGTGGTTGTATTCCCGCCGTGCTACAGATGCCTATTTTCTATGCTCTTTTTATGTTCTTCCCAACTTCTTTTGCTTTGCGCCAAAAATCGTTTTTATGGGCAGAAGATCTTTCGTCCTATGATACTATTTACAATTTACCTTTTAATATTCCCTTTTATGGAGATCATATCAGCTTGTTTCCCATTTTGGCATCCGTTGCCATTTTCTTCTATATGATGATGACCACTGGGCAGAATATGCAAACGCAACCTGGAATGCCCAACATGAAATTTATCATGTACCTATCACCACTGATCATGTTGATATTCTTCAATAATTATGCGAGTGGTTTAAGTCTCTATTATTTTGTTTCCAATCTAATTACCATAGGTATTATGTTGGTGATCAAAAAGTTTATTTTGGACGAGGACAAAATTCATGCCCAGATTCAGGAAAACAAAAAGAAACCTAAGAAAGAAAACAAGTTCCAAAAGAAAATGCGTGAGATGATGGAACAGGCCGAGGAACAAAAAAAGGCAGGTAAACGATAGTGTTTTCTTTTATTGAAATTGGAATTAAACCTTTGTACGGGTTTATGGTCTTATTAGGGTAATCAACAAAATATAAGCCATGAAATATGTAAAGTATGTTATCGCACTCTCTTTGGTATTGTTTCTTTACCCAACACATGAAACCCAAGCAAATTCCATTGAACAAAGAAATGTTGTTGAAATAAATCCCGATGACCAGACCAGGCCAAGGGTCAGAAGAAAAAGGCGTAGGGTCAGGAGAAGGGTAAGACGTAGGGTAAAGCGCAGGACACTTAGGCGTTTACCCGCGAATACAAGGGCCATAGTCTATGGAAATACCTCCTATTACCCGGTAAATGGCATGTATTTTATATCCCGCAGGGGCGCTTATGTCAGAGCGTTTCCACCCCGTGGCTTTAGGCTAAGGACATTACCCGTAGGATTTGTACCGGTGATAGTGAACGGAACCACGTATTCCTATGCCCAAGGAACCTTTTATAAACAAACCGAAGATGCCTATGAGATTGTCGCCCCACCCAAGGGGGCCATTATAGGGGAACTTCCCGAGGATGCCGAGGAAATAAACTTTGATGGTATTCCCACCTACGAACTTAACGAGACATTGTATAGGGCCATTGAGGACGGATATGAGGTAATAGGTGAGTTGGAAGAATAAAAAAAGCCCGGAACGCAGAGGTCCGGACTTTTGTTTTAAGTAAGTTTAGTATGGTAAGATTTGGGATTCCAAATATGGCACTTAGTACGAACTAAAAAAAAGAATAGTTGTAAAGGGTTTGTTTTTGTATGCTAACTGTTCCCTTTATGATGTATGGTTTTTTAAACCCATGTGGACCTAAGGTGTTTCCCATTAAAAAACTTCCCTTGGTCACTCAAGGGAAGCTATAGTTATGGTACTATTTTAGTTTGTTGTGTTGGGCGATAATACCGTATCTATCAAATGGATCACACCATTATTGGCCTGTACATCCACAAATATGATTCCAATCCCGGAATTTCCGGCCCCATCCGTAATATTGGCAATATTAGCCCCCGTTCCCGGTAAGCTGATGGTAATGGCATCACCTTCGGAGGTGGGCACCGATGCACCATTGGTCAAATCTTCCGCCCTAATGTTTCCATCTATGATATGATGTAATAAAATAGTGGTCAGTTCGCTTCCGTCAATTTCATCCACGCCATTGACCCCAAGGGAAACCAAAAGATTGTCAAAAGCGGTATTTATTGGGGCAAAAATCGTTGAAGGCCCTGTTGCCGATAAAACGGTGGAAACAAAATCTACATCCGTGGAGGCGGCATCCAAGGCTGTGATCAAAGGGGTGAAATCAGGATCGGCGTTGGCAAAAGTGGCTAAGGTCGGAAGATCAATTACACCATCCACCAAATGTACAATACCATTCGTCGCAACTACATCTGCATTCCCATCTTTAACAGTACTTGTTCCGTTCAATAAAACCCCGTCCAGGGTATTGACAAATATGTTGAGGTTGTCCCCATCCGTATTGGTGGCCGCAGTGGTCATATCATATGAAGTTTCAAATTCCGTACTTAAAATGGCGGTATTCAATAGGATATGATTAAAGATTACATTGGAAATTTCGTTACCATCGGGATTACTAAAATTAATGGAAGATTCATTGTTGGGAGCGAATAGGGTGTAAGGTCCTTCTCCCGAGAGTATATCCAAAAAGTCCGTATCCGGTGTTCCATCCCCCAAAGCATCTACAAATTCTATAAGATCATCATTGGCCATGACATGATCGGAAACCGTGGGAAGACCAATAACGGCATCCACTATATGAACAACTCCGTTGGAAGCATCCAAATCCGGTACGGTTACCGTACTGCTTCTGTTGATGCTTACACCATTTGTGGTGCTGATCAATACACTTAAATTATTGCCTCCCACGCCAGCTGTGGATAAGGAGCTCACATAACCTGTATTTAGACTATTGGAAAAGTTTTCCCCAGCGACCACATGATTAAGTAATACTTGGGATAGGACATCGGTTGGGATATCACTTAACGCCCTGCCATCCAAAAAGATTTCAAATGCGGTATTTGAGGGGGCAAAAACGGTAAAAGGTCCTTCGCCGCTTAATACCGTGGTCAGATTTCCGTCCGCTGCTTCAAGGGCCGCTACCAAACTGCTTAATTCCGGATTATCTTGGGCAAGTTCCAAGAGGGTAGGACCGGTTTGTTGGGTGGGTCCCGGATCTGTTGATCCTTCATCATCGGATGAGCAGGAGGTGGTAAGAAGTAAGGCTAATAGGAAAAAAGGAAATTTGTAAACTTGTAACATCTTTTTCATAACGTTTTTTTTTAGGTATATAATTGTTAATCAACACCATATAATAGTAGTGGTGAGTACAAATTCCTATCAACGTTAAATAATG
>JBCBZE010000157.1:0-7876 GCA_039815505.1 Bacteroidota bacterium
TAAAACCACATCAAAATATTTTGAATTATGGAATTCAAAAATAAAACCCGATAGTATGCAGTTAACCAGTTTTGGTATCGTTGCAGGGCAATATAACCGTTACTTTAAATCTACGGGAGACATCACCTATCTTAAACGTGCAGAACAGGCCTTGAAAAAGGCGGTCGATATCGCGGCAATAGGAAAATCTGGCTATTATAGGGCTTTGGCCAGAAATTACATTTCCCAACATCGCTTTAAAGATGCCTTGCAGTGGGCAAAAAAGGCCCATAGTTTGGGAAGCGATCTAAATGCGTCACAAAGTTTACTTTTTGATGTGCATATGGAACTGGGTAATTATGAAAAAGCCGAACAATATTTGGATTCTATTAAAAACATGTCGGATTTTGGATATTTGATACGTTTGGCCAAATGGAACGATCATAACGGGGATTTGGATACCACCATTAGGTTTATGGAAATGGCTTTGCGAAAAGCGGAGTCTTCCAAGAATAGGGATTTAAAATTGTGGTCGTATACCAATCTGGCCGATTACTACGGACATGCAGGTAGAATTAAGGAGTCTTACGATCATTATATAAAATCACTGGAAATAGATCCTGAAAATGCCTATGCCAAAAAAGGCATAGCCTGGATAGTGTTTTCACATGAGAGAAATCCCAATGAAGCCTTACGCATTTTAAATACGATTACCCAAGAAAACAAAGCACCGGATTTTTATGCGCTAAAATCCGAGATTGCGGATTATATGGACGACGAAAAAGAAAAGAGGAACAATTTGCAACAATACTTTAACAGGGTGCAAAACCCCTCTTACGGTGATATGTACAATACATATACCATATCGTTTCACTGGGAAAACAATTCCCTTAAACAAGCATTTAAACTTGCCCAAAGGGAAATTGCGAACAGACCAACCCCGGAATCCTACGACTTATTAGCTTATAGTTACTATAGAATAGGGAAGTTGGATAAGGCGTTGGCTATAGTTGATCGGCATATTGAAGGTAAAACCTATGAACCAGGAATTTTACTGCACATGGCTGAAATATATAAAGGTGCCGGGAATATGGATGAAGTTAAACGCTTAAAAAAGGAGCTAGCAGACGCTATCTATGAGCTGGGTCCTTCTTCGGAACAGCTAATTGCAAGCTTATAAAAGATACAATAATTGGAGTTTTAGACGATTCCTTTGTTATGTATGGTGATTGTTTTTTTGATGTAATTGGTTTATTTAAATGAATACCATGGCATTATTGTCATGGTATTTCATCGATTATTTAACTTTTTTTTGGGAATATTCGGATGAAATGCATATTATTACCGTTCAAATGCAATTAAGTAATTGTTTTGAGTGCCCTAAGTATTACGAAATAAACTATAGAAAATCATTAAGATTAACCCAAATCAAAATGTTATGGAATACTTTCTTTTTTTCCTTTGGATTTGCACCATGTTATTTTTTGTATTTAGAGTTTTGATTGCCCACCGATCATTACAAAAGTCCTTGCGTCTGAGGAAATAAATACTTTTTGTTTTTTTTGAATTGTTATTTTAGGACGGGATGGTGCCTAGTGCATACAACTGTTCCAGGGTGGGGGATTCGCTACCTCCGGCAGGTTCTAAGGTAATTCCGAATGCTTCGGATTCGTTAAGGTTTGTGACAGCGAATATCTTGTTTTCATCACTGGTAAAATCTTCTAACAATCCTATACTGGTAGGGGTCAAGGGGTTTAGTTTTAAGGACCAAACCTGGTAAACCATTCCATCCGGAGGCTCTGGTAACCCTATGGCATCTATAAAAACTTGCTGCGTTTCTTTATTCCAATATGCCTTTGCATAAGAGGTAGGGGATATGTCTTGTCCGCCTAAAGGAATTACCGTAATATCCTTACTTCGTATGGTGTTGAGAAGCGCTTTGGAATTGGCAATGGTATTTCTAGCTTCGAATATTTGTTGCTCTAGAACACTATTTTCTTTCGCTACAATATTCATTTCAATTTTCATTTGTTTGCCATCCAAATAGAACCATAGCGTTCCGGCAGCAAAGAGCAGGGCGGCCGCCCAGCCAGAATATGTTCTCCAATCCCATTTCCTTTCCGAAGCTTCCCGTGTTATCGGTTCTCTATATAGCCCGGTTCGTCTTCTAATGTCATGGAATCCTTTTGTAAAGGATATTCCAGGGGAAGACATTTTGCTCAGCGAAAGGATAGTGGACTCTATGGCTTCAATTTCCTTCCTTATTTCCGGATATTCTTGGGCATTGCGATACACCTCTATGTTCTCCTCTTCCGATAATGAACCGGCCACATAAAGTTCTAACACCCCAGATGCTATGTATTTTTTTACATCCATTCTATTGTATTATTGTCCCTAAGCTGTGAAATACAATTCCTGTTTCTCGTTTTTACGGTTCCTAACGGAATATCCAACTCTTCGGCTACCTCCTTTTGGGTATAGCCTTTGAAATATAGAAGATTTATGATTTGAACACATTTATCCTTTAAGTTTTTTAATAATTTTTTTATGCCAATAGCATCTACGCTATTGCTAAGGTCATACGTGTTCTCCAGTATACCTACGAAATAATCGACCGGCAGGTTTTTTTTATTTTCCTTGTACGATTTTGAGCGTACTTCGTCTATGGCGGCATTTCTGGCGATATTTAAAATCCAAGTAAAAAAACGCCCCTTGGACGGGTTATAGGATTCGGCATTGTTCCAAATCTTGACAAAAACGTCTTGACATATCTCTTCGGCAAGGTCTCCATTTTTCACAATGGTATGGATAACGCCACAGATGTTCTCCGAATACATTTCGTAAAGCCTTTCAAAGGCGAGCTCATCCTTTTGTTTAAAACGTTTTACCAATAATTCTAGTTCCATGCCTGGACTTTATAAACTTAAAAATAAAAGCTATCCTTTGGAGGACAGCTTTTTAAATGAATGCTTTAATCTGTATGTTTATTGAATAATTCCCGTACAGCTTACGCGTGCTCCGGCAGCGCCGCTGGGTTGGGAGGTAAAATCGTCCACGCCTTGGTGCACAATTACGGCTTTCCCTATAATATCCTTGGTATCGTCACCACAGCCCATACACCATTCATCCGTTGAAAATTCAACGGTAGCATTGCCTTTCGCATCCGCTGTAAAGTTGCCAATATCTCCTTTGTGATATCCTTCCGCAGCACCCCATTTGGCATGAGGTTGAAATGTAGGGTTCCAATGACCTCCGGTAGATTTGCCATCCGCGGAGGAGCAATCGGCCTTTTCATGAATATGAATGGCATGTTCTCCCGCTGTAAGTCCCGATAAAGTAGCCATCATCATCACCTTATCCTCCACAGCTGTAAATGTGACTTCTCCTTTGACGTTACTATCGCTTTTTGGTTCCATCATAAATTTCACGGATTCCACTTGTGCTTCTTCAACAACTGATTCCACTTCTTCCGTAGCTGCTTCCGCCTCTTTTTTTACTTCTTTACAGTTATAAGATAAAAGTACTAAAAGTCCCAAGGCCGATACTTTTATTTTTTTCATGGTTTTTAGTTTTAAATTTTGATTTAAAGTTACACAATATTTCAAGGGATGTCAACCGGGCCTTAAAATGATTTTAACAATTCTGGGTTTTGGCGTATTCCCCGTTTTAAGTTCTCACAAACCAAAAGCGACTTGTCTATGCGGGTCTGGGAGTTCTTGAATCTTGAAATCATATAGATAATACCTCTTTTTTTGCCATCGGTGAAGGATTCAAAAATTTGAAAGGCTTCATAATCACTTGCTAACACCGCGTCCAATTCTTCTGGCATCTCTACACCGTACCTAGAGGTGTCCTCAAAAAATTGCAATTGAAAATAATCATTGGGGTATACCTCCAAAGCTTTTTGATTGTTCTTTCCGAACATAAGAAAATAGTTGCCCTTTCTTTTTTGAATCGCTCCATGGAAAGTAATGGATTTATCCCCAAAAGTCGCATTTACCTTTACCCTAGTGTGGTTTTTTTCCAAAAATGGTGCTATAATACTTTCCGGTAAGTATATAGTGTGCGTTCCGGAGATCGATACTTCAAAAACCGGGCTTTGTATCATGATGGTACAAGTTTGGTGATTACTTGGGTTTCACTGTGCAACGTCCTATGTACCGGACATTTGTCCGCTATTTCCAACATCCGTTTTTGCTGTGCCCCGTCCAAATCCCCTGTTAATTTTATTTCCCTATGGAAAGTATCTATTTTAGCGTCTGACGATTCACAGGCCATACAATCTTCTGCGTGCGATTTACTGTAGGAGGTATGTACCTCTACGTTTTCTACCGGCCAACCTTTCCGTTTGGCATACATTTGAATGGTCATAACCGTACAGGCAGATAAACCTGCGGATACCAACTCGTAGGGTGAAGGACCAAAATCGTTCCCGCCAAAATCCACGGGTTCATCGGCGACAAGATAATGCTTTCCTACTTTCATTTGGGTCGTAAATCCGTCTTCGGCACCCAAACTTGCTGCTACTTGATGTTTTGTCTTTAAGGATTTTGATTCATCTACGTCTAGGTCCACATACCTTTTTGCCCATCCGGCGATTACCTCTCCTGCATATATGGAATCTTTTTTGTTCATCAATAAATGGTCCGCACCGTCCAAGGAAACGAAGCTTTTTGGGTGATGTGCCGCCATGTAGATCTCTTCCGCATTTTTGATGCCAACGGTATCGTCCTGAGGCGAATGCATGATCAAAATAGGTTTGCGCAGTTGTTTAACAGTCTGTGGTAATGACTTGGTCTCCAAATCATCCAAGAACTGTTTTTTTATGGTAAAATCCCTTCCGCTAAGATTGATTATGGCTTCTCCGTTGGTTTCGATTTCTTGGATACCACTTTTCAACAAATGTTTCACATGAACCGGATCGGACGGTGCTCCTATGGTGGCAACAGCATTGATGGACGGTATCTCACCTGCCGCGAAAATAACGGCAGCACCGCCCAACGAATGGCCTATGATAAGGCTGGGTGCCTTATAATGATTCTCTAGATACGTTGCCGCAGCTATTAGATCATCCACATTGCCGGAAAAATTGGTGTCGGCAAAATCACCACCACTCTCCCCCAATCCAGTGAAATCGAAACGCAAGACCCCAAAGCCATTGGACGTAAGGGCTTTTCCTATGTTCTTCACTGCCATTAAATTTTTGTTGCAGGTAAAGCAATGTGCAAAAATGGCAAAATTGTGGGGATGGCGGTCAACAGGAAGTTCCAGACGCCCTACCAACGGATGTCCGTCCTTATTTTTAAACGTTATTTTTTGGAGGCTCATTTCTTCTAATTTTCTTTGTTTTTCCTTAAGTCGGTATTAATAAAAACTCCTATCTGTATACGATCAAAATTGGTTGTATTGAAGTGGTTTTTAAGGTAACCGAATTGGGCGTTTATATCTTCCGTGATGTGTATGCCCAAGGCGCCGTATAATCTGTTTTGACCAAATATTTCATCCTGCAAATTCAGAAATACTTCGTCATAAAGATTAAGAAAGAAAACATCGGTCAGTGGCAAGGTGATCTGCAATCTATACCGTGCCCTGTGCTGTGTATCCGTATCCGATAGGTCTTTGTTATTGATAAACCGCTGTTCCAGGCGATAGCGATGCTCAAACAAAAATTCGCCTACCTTGTTTTTTAAAATAAACTGTTCAAAGATCCGATGTTCTACCAAGTCATTAATTAGTAAGGGAGCATCTTCAAATTGCAGATCACTAAAAGTAGGATCGGTATCGATATAACCATATCCAATGGTTGCTATGGCATTGGTGTTGATATGATAATTTAGCCCGGTACGCAACAATAACTGATTAAAATTCGAAAAGGTCTCGTAATATCTAAACTGTGCCTCTGTATGAACGCTCAACTTCTTCGAAACTGTATTGGTGCCAAAGTACATATACCATGCTCCAAATTCGTCTTCCCCACTTTCCTGCGCACATACGAGAAGGGGGCAGATCAAAAGTAATGTGATCAGTTTTTTCATTGAAGGCTGATTTTTTTTATTTCCTTAAAGGGCGAGGTCTCCAATGCGGTAATGGTCTCCTTATAGGGTTTCCATTGCTCTTCAAAAAATGTGTTGGTACTATCCAAGGCTTTTTTTAATTCCTCCTCGGCAAAACGGATCAATCTTTTTTCCGTTTCCGTGACGCCCATCTTTCTTGTTTGAACGTATCTATCCGCCACATCTATTCGTCGCATCACGGTAGTCTCCGGATTTCTTGTAATTCCCTGCCGCTTGTCTTCCTTACCAATATATAAGGCAATTACCGAATCTATTTCTTTTACGATATCCTTGGAAGCCTTAATTTGGTCCTTGAACCCTTCCTTGTCCATTTCTTTCAGTTCTTTTTGATATTTTTTGGCTATGTTTTTACTTTCCACCAATTGCTTTACCGCATCGGCAGCGGTTTGCGTATACCCTTGAATTTTCTTCCCTGATGCATATACTTCAGTGATAGCCGTAAGGGACACATTTAGCCTTGGATCGGATTTCACGGTTACCCTACTTTCGTCCGTTAGTTCCCCATAATGGATTTTTACCGTATACGTACCTGGTTTGACCAGTATCCCCCCCGGTTCTTTTTTATCCTTACGTATTTTGCGGGATGGTCTGTCCGGACCCTTTTCATCCATATCCCAATATATTCTATGGAAACCTGCTTTTTTGGGTGTTTTGTATTTCAGGGTCCTGATAAGACGGTCGCCATCGAAAAATTCAAAAGTGATGGAATCTTTTTTCTTTTTGCCCTGATCTTGTTCTAGGGAACCTTCTTTTTCACCGGTATCCCCACTTTCTTCATCATCTTCTTTTTCATCCTTCTTTTCAGGGGTTTTATTTCCTTCATTTAAATAATAGGTAATCATGGCACCGGCCTTCTTATTTTCCGCATTATATAAGGCATCACCTCCAAACCTAGTGCCCGTAGCCTGCTGATAGGCGGCCTGATAGGCATTGGGTGCGTCAAATAATTTAATATCCTTTTGCAAAATGGATGGGTCGGATGCCAAGCTGCGCAACGGACGAATGTCATCCAATACCCATGCGGCACGGCCAAAGGTACCGATGACCAAATCTGACTCCCGCTCTTGGACCACCAAATCTTTGGTGGACACCGTAGGAAACCCTTCGGTCCATTTTTGCCATTTGTCGCCCGCATCCAAAGAGATGTAAAGTCCATCATCGGTTCCCAAAAACAACAGATTGGAATTTTCAGGGTCCTCTACGATGGATAGGGTATAGCTTTCTACATCATCCGCATCCACGATACGTTCCCATGTTTTACCATAGTTCTTTGTTCTATACGCGTATGGCGTATAGTTGAACCTTCTATAATCATTGGCTATTAACAAGGCTTCTCCCTTATTTTTATTGGAGGCTTTTATCTGTGGAATCCAACTGCCCTTAGGTAGCCCTTTTATATTCTGGGTAACCTCTGTCCAGTTTGTTCCTCCATTTTGTGTATAATGCACACGGCCGTCATCGGTTCCTATCCAAAGCATATCCTTTTCCAAAGCTGACGGTTCAATGACCAGGATGGTACAATGATTTTCAGCTCCCGTTGCATCCATGGTCAATCCACCACTTTCACTTTGTTTCTGTTTTTCAGGATCATTTGTGGTCATATCTGGAGAAATGGTACGCCAAGTGGCTCCTTTATCGGTGCTTTTATGGACGAACTGACTTCCAAAATAAACGGTGCCGTTATCGAAAGGGTCCTGACCAATGCCCGCGTTCCAATTAAAACGAAGTTTGGTGTCCGCATCTGGCGGGGTAGGGCGCACCAAATAATTGTTCCCGGTTTTCCAATCGTATCTAGATACAAAACCTTGCTGGCTCATGGCATA
>JBCBZE010000106.1:0-9740 GCA_039815505.1 Bacteroidota bacterium
GGGCGGTGCGTCCAAAGCTGTTGCCTTTGTGTTCGCCGAATTAGGAATTCCCTATGCATTTGTTTCCAGAAACCCTAAAAAAGGAGAGCTGGGATATGAAAAACTAAACCGGGAAATCATTAAGGAACATACTGTTTTGATAAACTGTACACCGCTGGGAACTTATCCTAACATTACCGGGAAACCCAAAATTCCCTATGAATTTATTGGACCGGAACACTTGCTGTTTGATTTAATCTACAATCCGGAAAAAACTGCTTTTCTTAAGGAAGGCGAAGCAAGGGGAGCTGTTATTTGTAATGGTCTTAAGATGTTGGAATGGCAAGCGGAAAAAGCCTGGGAAATATGGAATTCCTAAAACAAATGAACATAATTGGAAGCCAATCCCATATTAAATCGATTTAACGTACCACAGATAAACGCCTAAAAAGAAGTTTCCTTACCTTTGTTCGTAGGATTGTTGTTGAGAACATACAATTTAATCCTAGCATCAATCGATAAATATTTACATGTTGGAAGAGAAAGACCAGGAACTACATGAAAATGTAGGGGGAGAAGAAAATTCAGAAACTACTGAAACATCAACAGAATCAGAGAAAAGCACTGAAATTACGCCCGATCAAAAAGATGAGATAGTATCCGAAGAAATATCGGAGGGGAAGGAAAATGCCGAAGAAGTAGCCGTGAGCTCAAAAGTGGAGCCCAAAACCGGGGAATTGGAAACCGTAAAGACCAAAACCCAAGACAGTGATGAAACGGATACGGACAAAAATGTTTTGGAAGAAATAGAAGAAACCAATGCCGAGGACGCCGAGGACGAGGATAACCATCACCGTCATCATATACCCCTTTTGGACTACCACTCCATGTCCATGGAAAATTTGGTGGGCGAACTACAAAAATTGGTGCGGAACGAAAAAGTGCAAGCCATTAAAAAACATGTGGATGGTATTAAGTACGAATTTGATTTAAAGTTCCAAGAATTTTTAGAGCACAAGAAGGAGGAATTCATTAGTAATGGAGGTAATGAAATAGATTTTAGATATAATTCCGTTACAAAGCGGCAATTCAACGAAGTGTATTCCGATTATCGGGAAAAGCGCAACCAATACTATAAAAACCTTGAACAGAACCTCAAAAATAACCTTTCCAAAAGATTGGAGATCATTGAGCACCTGAAGGGCTTGGTAAATGTGGAAGAGGATATAAACACCACCTATAAGAACTTTAAGGATATTCAGGAGCAATGGCGAAATGCCGGTCCGATACCCCGAACCAGTTATAACGATGTTTGGCGCACCTACCATCACCATATTGAAATTTTTTATGATTTTTTACACTTAAATAGGGAACTTCGAGATCTTGATTTTAAACATAATTTAGAAGAAAAATTAAAGATCGTTAAGCGTGCGGAAGACTTGGTACAAGAAGAAGACCTTGGCAAAGCGTTCCGAGAGCTTCAAACTTTGCATAAAATTTGGAAAGAGGATATTGGGCCGGTAGACAGGGAACACCGTGAAGAAATTTGGGATCGTTTTAGCAGCGCTACAAGGGCCATGCACCAAAGAAGGCAGGACTATTACAAAGATCAGGATAAGATATATGAAAAGAACCTTGAGAAGAAAAACGAGATTATCGCTTCCATAACGGCGGTAGCTTCCAATGTAGCACATAATCATAGGGCTTTACAGCAACAGATCAAAGAAATAGAAGAGTTACGGGAAGCTTTTTTTAAGGCGGGTAAAGTACCCCAAAAGGAAAATGAAAAGACTTGGTCCACCTTTAAAGAAGCCGTCAGGAACTTTAATCGCAATAAAAATGCGTATTACAAAAACCTTAAAAAGGACCAACAGGAGAATCTGGATAAAAAGAGGGCTTTGTTGGACTTGGCGATTTCCCTGAAAGATAGTGAAGATTGGGATACGGCCACTCCCGAAATGAAACGCATACAGAACGAATGGAAGAAAATAGGTCATGTGCCACGAAAGTTTTCGGATAAAATTTGGAACGAATTCAAGAACGCCTGTAACCATTATTTTGATCGTCTTCACGCCCTTAAAAATAAATCCCACAAGCAAGAGTCTGAAAACCTGATTAAGAAAAACGCCTGTATGGATAGGTTAAAGGCATTTACGTTAAGTGGTAACAGAAAAGAAGACCTTGAAACCATTAAGGGCTTCATTGAAGAATGGAAAGGATATGGCAGAGTGCCTTTTAACAAAAAGAACATCAATGTTAAGTTCAATAAAATATTGGACGCATTGTTCAAAAAATTGGACGTTAGCCGTCAGGAGTCGGAACTGTTGCGTTACGGAGATAAAATAAAACAATTGGCGAAAGCGGATAATGAAAGGGCCATAGGAAATGAACGTATCTTTATTAGACGAAAAATTGATGAGAGCAACAATGAAATCCGGCAATTGGAAAACAACTTACAGTTCTTCTCCAACGCTTCGGAAGATAGCCCAGTTGTTCAGGAGGTCGTCAAAAACATCAATAAACATAAAGAGGCTTTAGAAACTTGGAAGTCCAAACTAAAGAAGTTGAACATCATGGAAAATAACCTTCACAAAGAAGCTGAACAGGCAACTAGTGAAGAGACCATATCTTCCGAAGAGGAATAAAAATCGAGAACCCCTACATCATAATAACCGTAGCCCAGATTATCCGTAGGTTGGCAGGCAATGATTTAAAATTCTCATCGATTCATTTCGTTGTCTCTTAAGCAATACCTAAAAATGGAATTGCAGGAGGAGACTAGATCATTAAAAACTATGTGGACCATTACAAATTTAAAAACTCTTAGCGCGATTTTATTTTTGGTATGTTCATTTCATATGGGCGGACAGGAAATAGATTCGGTCAAGATGGAACAAATTGATGTTATTGCGAGGCAATTGTATGACTCTAACTCATTTCTTTTAAAAGAGAGTGCTTTACAATCCAAAAGAAGTAAGGACTTTTCGTTTCCGTGGTCTCAAAACTTTTATTCCCGGACCACATTGGAAGCTTATCTAAAGAAGCTTGAAAAAAATGCCGAAATAAGCATTGAAAATGATGGTTTTCAAGGAAATCAATTGACCCTTTCCTCCTACCTTCCTGAAGATCAAAACAATAGCATATTTACATCTTATGATTTAGAAATAATAAAAAGTGAAATAACCAACGAAAAAAATGATACGATCCAAATTGGGGGATTTAAAAGTAGAAGTTTTGGTTATGAACAGCAATGTAGTTCCGAAGACAAAAAAAAGGTTGCCGAGCTATGTAAAACAATAGAAGTAAATTTTGCGATACCCAAATTGGAGGCGACGGCATTAAGAGGTACATTAATATGGAACGGGAAATTCGTTTCGGGATATTCCTATGAAAGGATTACAAAAAATAATAGGAACATCCCCATTATCTTAAATGACCTGGAGTTTACCGTTATTGATATAATAGACAACAAAATTGTAATCTCGCACAAAAACAAAGAAGATCTACTGTTAAACGATCTAAGTTTTATCAATATAGATAAAAATGGTAACAAGATTGAAGCAATACCATATTCCGATTACTTAAATTCCAAAAAAAGAGATAGCCTAAATGAGTTACCGCGGGTGGCCAATTCAAGGCATACCGTTCAATCCTATAATTATTCGGTTTTTAAAAATAACCCTGATTTGTCATTCAATGATTACAAAAAAATGATACATAAAAAAATTTTAAGGATATTGGGTTCCGATAACCCAAAAGAGATGTTTAAAAAAGAGTTCGGAGAACATTACGTGGTCATCAGCACGGTGGACATTATTGAAAATCTATATTTTTACACCCCAAATTATGTGCAGAAGGAGTGCACAACGCAATTGAAATGATCAACCATTGCGGTAACCGCGTTAAAAAAAATCAATTCCTGTATGCAATGGTTGTATACCGCTTCATACAATTATCGCACTTTATGGGCCATCATTGATTCTATCATTTGTTATTGCATTCACCCCTACTTTGAATTTCTTCCGTAGTTCCATTTCATTCCGAAAACTACACGGCTAATGATGGTTTTACGAATAACAAAATGATATAGTGCCCAAATTAATGCGACACATGTTATAATCAAGATGATAAGTTTGGCCCCAATACCCATGTCCAAGGGTAAAATATAATACCCAATGGCTACAATAACGGCTTGGTGGATAATGTAGAAGGGGTATACTGCTGTATTTAGATACCGTAAATACGTATTGGAAAAGTTAAGGTATTTCATTGTATACCCAATAGCCGATAAGATAAGCGTCCAAATGTGAATTCCATTGAGCAAACCATAGGTGTAAAGATCCGTCGTTTGGGAAGTTGGCCTATAAAGTTCCCAATTCCAATAATATTTCCATATTAAAATTATGGCCATAAAAGATCCAATTGTTAAAAAGAGTTTACGGTGTTTAAGGCAAGTTTGCCAAAATGCGGTAACGCCGCTTAAGGAGAACCCAAAGAAATAAAATGTAATGGATGAACAAAAAACAAACCAGTCATTTATTAAGCTTCCTTGCTCCGGCCAATCGATATATAGCCAATAAAAGTAACCTATGAATGGTGCCGCAAGTGCAAAATGGGCAATAGGATTGGTAAACAACCTATTAAAATAGGGTAGTAGGTGGGACAACCATTTTGTTTTGGAAATGGAGAAAACTGGAAGCAGCAATAGCGTAAATACAAATAAATAGGCCACAAACCACATATGACTCCATGTAAATGCGCCTTCCGGGTATGGTACAATTTTATAAACGGAAGGGTAAAACGCTATATAGTCCATATTAATTATTCCCTTTTGTGACCATTCAAAATAGACTTGAATGGGGGTTATAAAAAAAATGGCAAAAGTTAAGGGGATAAACAAGCGAACAAAACGTTCTCCCATAAAAGCTCCAATTGACCTTTTTTGTATTGAAAAACGAACTCCTACACCCGCAATGAAAAACAATAAGGGGAGTCTCCACTGATGGGTCCACCAAATAATACGGGTAATAACAGCAGAGGTTTCTTCATTATTGATCTCCCATGTATAATGTTCAACAAAGGGAACGGCACAATGAAATACAATAAGTGTTATAAAGGCCAACACGCGTAGCCAATCAATATAATGCAGTCTGGCGGTCATTGTTATAAAGTTATCTATTTACAATGACGTACTATGCCATGAAACAGTTGCCCCATGTTTAAAATAAAAGTTTTTGACTATCGGCTAGGACTAGCGAAACCTAAGTGGTCATACTTCTTTGAAGTAAAAAATTTGTGTAACCAAATGATTACATATATATTTGTAACCAATTGGTTACTTAAAATATGAGAAGAGATGTTTTTCAAGCCATAGCCGACCCGGTCAGAAGAGAGATCATAGCATTGGTTTCCAATGAAAGCATGACCGTTAACGAGGTTGCGGAAAAATTCAGTATCAGTAGACCGGCAATTTCAAAACATATAAAAATCCTAAATGAGTGTGGAGTCATTGAAATTGCCAAAAAAGGAAGGGAGCGTTATTGTCAAATTCAACCTGAAAACCTTATACCGGCCTTTCTTTGGATCGAGCAATATCAAAACCTTTGGGAAGAGAAACTAGATTCATTCGAATCATATCTAATAAAGTTGCAAACAAGAAATAAAAAAAATGGAGGGAACAAACAAAGTTAACAGAACGGTAACGATCAAAAGAACATTTAATGCACCCGTACAACTGGTTTGGGAAGCATGGACGCAGCCAGAACATATTGCTCAATGGTGGAGTCCAAAAGGAATGGAAACAAAAGTAATAGAGCATTCCTTTGAGGTCGGCGGAAAATGGAAATATACAATGCCCATGCCAGATGGGAAAGAGTTTATTGCCGAAGGAATCTATAGGGAAATAATAGAATTTAAAAAAATTATATCATCGGCCAACTTCAAACCCATGACAGAAGGTGTGGAAATACAGGCACTGTTTGAAGCCGATGAAAACAAAACAAATTTTACGTTTAATGTAGTACACCCAACGGAAGCCTATAAAATACAACAAGAGAAAATGGGAATATTGAACGGTTGGGGATCTGTATTCGACCGACTTGGCGAACTTCTAATGAACATGTAACCACTAAATAAAAAAATATGAAGAAAATGACCTGTAAACAATTGGGCGGAGCTTGCGAAATGGAGTTTAAAGCCAGTACTTTCGAAGAAATGGCCGAAATGAGTAAAAAACACGGGATGCAAATGTTCCAAAAAGGGGATAAACCGCACCTTAAAGCAATGCATGAAATGCAAGGGCTTATGCAAGACCCAGCGGCTATGCAAAAGTGGTTCCAAAACAAACAAATGGAATTTGATGCATTACCAGAGCTAGATTGATCATGGTATGCTACACATCTGTTTTTAGCTAAACATTAGGAAAACCACATCTGATAGTTAAATACAATCAAGATGGTTTATAAAATAGTATAGAAAAGGCCTGTAAATTGGGCCTTTTTTAAATGTACCACCCTAAGCTATTTAGCAACATTTACCGCACGTGTTTCACGAATAACGGTAACCTTTACCTGCCCCGGATAGGTCATGTCGGTCTGTATTTTCTGGGAGATTTCAAAAGAAAGTTCAGCCGCTTTATCATCACTTACTTTTTCACTTTCCACAATTACCCTAAGTTCCCTGCCCGCTTGTATGGCATATGCTTTTTGTACGCCTCCAAAACCAAAGGCTATATCCTCGAGATCCTTTAAACGTTGAATATAGGAGTCCAATACTTGGCGTCTCGCCCCGGGCCGTGCCCCACTGATCGCATCACAAACCTGCACTATCGGAGAAATCAAGGTGGTCATTTCAATTTCATCATGGTGGGCGCCGATGGCATTGCAAACATCTTTTTTCTCACCATATTTTTCAGCCCATTGCATTCCCAATATCGCATGTGGGGTTTCCACTTCCGCTTCTGTATTTGGAACCTTCCCAATATCGTGAAGAAGGCCGGCTCGTTTGGCCAGTTTTGGATTTAAGCCCAATTCGGCGGACATAACCCCACAGAGCTTGGCCACTTCCCTGGAATGTTGCAATAGATTCTGTCCATAGGAAGAACGATACTTCATACGGCCCACCGCCTTGATCAATTCCGGATGCAATCCATGGATTCCCAAATCTATTACCGTACGTTTTCCAACTTCAACAATTTCTTCCTCTATTTGTTTTTCCGTCTTTCGAACTATCTCTTCAATTCGCGCAGGATGTATTCTACCGTCCGTGACCAATTTATGCAGCGATAAACGTGCTACTTCCCTACGTACCGAATCAAAACAGGAAAGAATGATCGCTTCAGGGGTATCATCCACGATAATCTCAACACCTGTAGCCGACTCTAAGGCCCTTATATTTCTTCCTTCACGCCCAATAATACGCCCTTTAACATCATCGGATTCCAAATTAAAAACGGAAACACAGTTTTCCACCGCTTCTTCCGTACCTATCCGTTGTATGGTGTTAATGACAATTTTCCTTGCTTCTTGCTGGGATGTAAGTTTGGCTTCCTCCAGGGTAGTCTGCATATAGGCCATGGCGTCGGACTTTGCAGTTTCTTTAAGTGATTCCAATAATTGGCTTTTGGCCTCTTCAGCGGACAAGCCCGATATTACTTCTAATTGTTGTACTTGGCTTTTATGTAATTTCTCTAGCTCAGATTGTTTTTTGTCCAAGAACTCACTTTTATGGTCTACGCTCCTAAGCTTGTTTTCCAACTGTTCGTTCAACTTTTTATTCTTGGCCAACTCATTACTGATCTGAGATTCCTTGTCCCTAGTGCGTTTCTCCGCCTCACCTATTTTTTTATCCTTATTGATTATGATCTTCTCATGCTCTGCCTTTAGTTCCAGAAATTTTTCCTTGGCCTGAAAAATCTTATCCTTTTTAATGCTCTCCCCTTCTATTTTTGCATCCTTTAAAATCGCAGATGCTTCTCGCTTGGCACTGCCGATGGTCTTGGAAGCTTTTCCTTTTTCTAAAAACTTTGCGATGATAAATCCAACAGCGATGCCCACAATGCTCGCTATTATAATCGATGTAGTGTCCATATTTTTAAATTATTTATAAAAAAAACCCACATCGGTGGAAGTTTTGTACAAACTCCAATAAACAGGTTTAGGGCTACCAGATTGATCAAGGGTCCTTATACTGGTAAGGCATGCTTTTACAACCTAAACTCACCCTTTTTAAACAAATTAGTGTTGAGTTTGTCAAAAATTAATTACCAATGTGGGCAGTAACTTAATCTATTTTAAAGAACTTATTTTATGCTTAGCTTGGAGTTTACCAAATGGTCCAACGCTTTTAAACGTTCCGTAACCTCATTGGTATCCTCAATACTATCAATACCTTTCTGCTCTATCTTGGACGCAAACTGTAGGGCACACATGGCCAAAACATCCTGTTTGTCCCTTACGGCATAGTTTTGCTCAAATTTCTTTGCAAGCTGTTCTATGTTCTTTGCAGCTTTACGCAACCCTTCTTCCTGACTTGGATCAATGGTCAAAGGGTATACCCTATCCGCAATAGAAAGCTTTATTTTGAGCTTTTCCGCCATATTTTATGGAACATTACTCGGCTAATTGGGCTATACAATGATCCAATTCCCTGATTAATGTATTTATTTTAAGCTTAGCTTCTGTTTTATTTGTATTACTGCCTAACATTGAACTCGCCATTTTGAGCGATTTGTATTTTTCTTCCCATTCATTCAGGGAATCCAAATGTGTATCATTGTCTTTCCTTAGGGAAATCAATTCTTCTTCCAGTTTTACATTAGCTTGGTTCAGCAACTCTAATTTGTGCAATAACTTACTAATTTTATTTTCTAAGGAATCAACAATTTCAACTAATTCACTCATATGCAAGTATCAATGCATTTTACACAAAGTTAACATACATCTATGGACTTAGCAATACTTTTTCCATTTATTCTTGAAGTGATACTTTAATCGTATTTAAATCGTTGAAGTCTTACTAACCGTAATTTTTTAGTCCCTGTGTTTTTACGGATTCAACCGTATTGGTTACTTTCGTACCAACTTGTACATATCATGAGAATACCCTTTTTAGCACTATTTATATTTTTTTTAAATCAGGTGGTAGCCCAAGAAAACTACCCAAAGGATGCTTTTAGATCCCCTTTGGACATTCCTTTGGTACTTGCGGGCACTTTTGGGGAATTGCGATCTAATCATTTTCATTCCGGAATAGATATCAAGACACAACAAAGGCAGGGTTTACCCATTTACGCAATTGGAGATGGTACGGTCACCAGAATTAAAATATCACTTTGGGGATATGGTAAAGCCATATATATAGCGCATCCCAATGGCTATACATCGGTGTATGCCCATCTTCAAAAATTTTCCCCTGAAATAGAGAAATACCTCAAGAAAATCCAGTACCAAAAAAAGTCATATGCGGTTGAAGTTTTTCCCGATTATGGGGAATTAAAAGTTATAAAAGGAGACGTTATCGCCTTTGGAGGTAATACGGGCGGTTCTTCTGGACCCCATTTACATTTCGAAATACGCAACAGCGTTTCGGAAAAACCTACTAATCCACTTTTTTATGGTTTTGAGGTCAGGGATGCTACCAATCCTACTTTTTTAGGGTTGTATGGGTATGCACTTTCCGAAGATGCCCGGATAAATCAAAGCAACGATAAGGTACAGATCAACTTTAACAAACAAACGGACGGTACTTTCCTAGCGGATACC
>JBCBZE010000049.1:0-14256 GCA_039815505.1 Bacteroidota bacterium
CCGCCCTCAAAATTAAAAATGATATTTTCTGCGGTCCACCCATGCTCATCATCTCCTATTAATTTTCGTTCGGGATCGGCGGACAAGGTGGTCTTGCCCGTACCGGAAAGCCCAAAAAAGATGGCGGTTTCCCCATCCTCCCCTACATTGGCCGAACAGTGCATGGGAAGTACATTTTGTTCTACGGGTAGTATAAGGTTCATCGCGGTAAAAATTCCTTTTTTCATCTCCCCCGCATAGGCGGAACCGGCCACCAAGGCTATTTTTCTGGTAAAATCCAAAATGGAAAAATTTCCTTGCCGTAGGCCAACTGCTTTTGGATCTGGCGCTTCATAGCCCGGAGCGCACAATACAAGCCAATCTTCGGAAAAATTATCGATTTCGCTATCCTTAAGACGTAAAAACATATTGTTTACAAAGTAGTTGGACCATGGATATTCCGTTATGGTACGCACATTTAGCCGATACTCCGGAGCGGCTCCAACATATCCGTCGTGTACATAAATTTCCTTTTCAGAGAGGTAATCTACCACCTCCTCATAGAGCTTTTGGAAATTCTCCGGATCCAAGGGTTTGTTGGTGCGATTCCAAAATATTTTATCTGTTGTATAGTCATCCTTAACCAGAAATCGGTCTTTGGGTGATCTCCCCGTGAATTTTCCGGTATTAATGCATAGGGTTCCATTTTCAGTTTCTGCCCCCATTCCCTTTTCCAACGTAATCTGCTGTAAGGTTTGTGCATCCAGATTCCAATGAACCGTTGCATTTTTAATTCCGTAAGTTGTCAAATCGGCTTTTTTCGGTTTTCTTATCACATTTTCCATAACTATTATATTTACTAATTGTATTACATTTTAGAATGGCCAAATCAATGGAACCAATACTACTGTTATTAAAAAAAACAATAGTAAGAGAGGTGCTCCTACTTTCATATAATCCATAAACTTGTAGTTCCCCGCGGCCATTACCATAGCATTCGTTGTAGTGCCTACCGGAGTTAAAAAAGCAGTTGATGCACTAACGGCGACCCCTATCATAAAAGGTTTAGGGGAAACGCCCAGGGAAGATGCGGCCAAGATGGCTATCGGTGCCATGAGCACGGCCGTGGCAGAATTATTAATGGTCTGACTGAAGGCCGTAGTCAACAAAAATATCCCGCCCAACAGCGCTGCCGGGCCAATAACCCCTAAAGCGGTTACCAAATTATTTGCCACAAGTTGCGCCGCTCCGGTTTTTTGTAATGCCGTACCCATAGGTATCATCGCGGCGATCATCACCACACTGGTCCAACTAATATCCTTATATGCTTTTGAAATGGGTACACAGCCAGAGAGCATCATGATACCTCCACATATCAGTGCTGCTATAGCCCCCGGCACCAATTTTAACACAAGCAGTAGTATAAGTAGTAGTAGGGTGGCCAATGCGATATAGGATTTTAGGGTTAGCTTATCCACATTTTTGGACATAGCTTCGGGACTTCCCGATATCACGACATTTTCATATGCTTTTTGCAGGGCCTCAATGGCTTCCCAAGAACCTCGTATAATAAAAGCGTCCCCTGGTTTAACTTTGATGTTTACATCTTGCATGGGTTGATTGCCCCTGGACCCACCAATTAGTTGTATACCGCTTTGTTTTAGATAATAACCCAATGGAATGGAACGACCTATAAAAGCCGATTTGGGTGTAATGATCATTTGGGCCAAGCCAACTTCTTGGTTGATGAACTCATCTTTTAGTTCATTTTCAGCATGTGGAATAGGAATAATGCCCAATTTAAATTTAAACATTAATCTGTTGATGGCTTTCGATTTTCCTTTTACCGTTATGATATCATGATAGCGTATTTGTGTGTCCTCGGTTGGGAATTCAACATAGGGGAGTATTTTTTTTAACCTATTGGGGTGTCTCCTTCTTAATCTAATGATGGAGACATGATGCAGCTGCTCAAAGTCCCAATCACCAATGCATGTATCTATCAAAGGGGACATGGAGCGAACCCTAAATCTATATATATTGTTTCCTATGCTATAATCCTTCACCCATTTTTGCATTTCGGAATCTAGGTTGACCGGTTTGTTATTTGTGCTGTTTTCCGGTAATAATCTATAGCCTACGTACCTAAAATAGAGGATAGTGATGACGAGTAAGGGGATACCGATCAAGGCAAACTCGAAAAAGGAAAACCCTTGAAAGCCTGAAGCTGCCAAGGCGTTACTGGCAATAATATTGGGAGGGGTCCCGGTCAAGGTCAAAAGGCCCCCGGTGTTGGATCCAAAGGCAATGGGCATTAATAGTTTGGAAGGTAGGGTGGCCGCATTCCATGCAGCGGAAACGGTAACCGGCAATAGTGCGGCTACAGTCCCCGTGTTGCTTACAAACCCTGATAAAATACTGGACCCTAAGGTAACAATGACCAATAATTTAGGTATACTGTTACCGGCCCATTCTACAAATTTTTTCCCAGCTAGAGCCGTCCATCCCGTTCTTGAGAGGCCTTCACCAATGATGAATAAGGCGGCGATCATGATAACCGTAGGATTACTAAAACCGCTTAAAGTTTCTTGTAGGTTTAAAAGACCGGAAAGAAAAAGGGAAAGCATGGAAAGAATGGCGACTACATCTGGCGGAAATTTACCCCAAATAAATAGTACAATGGTGATCATTAAGATGATGATGAGTGTAGACATAAAGTAATTATTCTATTACGATTACCGAACCGCTGCCCTAAAACCTGTTCAGTTCTTTGGTCCGTAGTCCGTCTTGCGGTATTGATCCCAACACTATTTCTTGTAAGGATCGCTATCAAATCCTTGTGGTTTCTGCTTTAGTTGTTGTCCATTACAATATATCGCAAACCTACTATAGGAATACCCTACAAAATATGACATCTGTCATCTTAGGTGTGATCTGGATTTTAAATTATGGTTAATTGTAAACGTGTAATTATCATAGCGTATTACGGTATATTCGCTATGATAATTCCCAAACAAAGGTTGGGCAGCTTTTTAGCTGATTGAACAAGTTAGGAGAGTAGGGTATATAATATATAGGGATAGATGAATTGTTCTTTCACAATCCAACGCGCTTTAGAAAATCTGTTTTATAGCTCTCCCCGATAGGGATTCGTATGTCATCGATGACAATCTTGTTTCGCTGTATCGATGCTATAAAACTTAGATTGACGATAAAAGACCGATGCACCCTAAAAAATTGATGATTCGGTAGTTTTTCTTCCATGTCCTTAAAATTCATAAGGGTCAGAACCGGTTTATGCGAGCCATTATTGATATGGATTTTAAGGTAATCCTTAAGTCCTTGGATATATTTGATATCACTAAGTTTAAGTTTTAAATTCCCATAATCGGACTTAACGAAAATAAAGCTGTCCGTAACATCTAACCGACTTCCGGCCGATACAATATTCTCTCGGTCGGTTTTGTTTCCTCTTTTTAGATCGAACATTTCTTTGGCCCTGTTCACTGACTGGACGAATCTCGCAAAAGGAATAGGTTTTACTAAATAGTCTACCGCATTAAGTTCAAACCCTTCCAAAGCATATTTTTGATATGCGGTGGTAAAAATAAAAAGCGGTCTGTTCTCCAAGGTTTTAACAAACTCCAATCCATTTATTTGTGGCATCTCTATATCCGAAAATATGAGGTCTACCTGTTGTTTTAATAAGAGATCTATAGCGTCCAACGGATTGGTAAAAGTGCCCAAAACATCCAAGTAACCTAAATCATCGCAATACGACTTAATAATATTCAATGCTAGAGGCTCATCGTCAACAATAATACATTTCATATTAGTCCAGTGTTAGTTGTAAATCCACTATATAGTCCCCGTTGGCCTTGCGTATATCCAAACAGTGGGATTCTGGATATAAAAAATCCAATCTATTCTCCACATTTTTAAGGCCTATCCCCGAGTTGTCCCTATCCACTTTGGTAGGACCAATAAGGTTGGTGATATGAAAAAAAAGCTCTTTTTCCATAACTTCTATTCGTATATCTACCTTGGTCCTTCCCTTAAAATCCGTTCCGTATTTGAAAGCATTTTCTATAAAGGTAATTAATAGCAGTGGAGCTATTTTTCGATCATCATAATCTCCCCTGATCAACAACTTTACATTTTCGCTATTGGAAAGTCTAAGCCTTTGAAGGGAAACATAGTTTTTTATATAATCCATTTCCTTACTTAAAAGAACTTTATCCTGGTTGGCCTCATATAACATATAGCGCATAAGTTCCGAAAGTGTAATTACCGCTTCCGGCGCATCCTTGGATTTGTTGCGTACCAAGGAATATACGCTATTAAGCGAATTAAAAAGGAAATGGGGATTTAATTGGGCCTTTAAAAATTCCAATTCGGTCTCCGCCCTTTGGATTTCATTCTCTTTTTGGATTTTGTTTCTTCCATAAAAATCTTTGGTCAAGGCCAAAATTCCGCCAAGAAGAAAGAAAGACAGGGAAGTGATGGCCGTCATAATATAGGGCAATCCCCTTAAAGTTTTAATATCCTGAATATTTCTAACCAACTCTTGCAGTCTATTAAAGGGTGCATCGGGAATCATAAACTTGGTAAAAAAAGTAACTGTTCCCAATAACACAATGGATAAAAGTATATATAACCCTATTCTTTTTTTAAGAAGCAATTTGGGGACCAATATGAGATAGTTCAAGTAAACTAGTAAAGGATTAATCAGTATCCTAGCTATAAATTCCGGATACAATTTTCCGAATTCTACGTATGTGATGCTTATGGGGAATGATATTACGCAGATCCATACGGCAATATGGATCCAAACTTCCTTTATATGAATGGTTTTTCTCAAAGTATCTCCTAGTTGAAAAAAATTAAGATACTTATTTTTATTCAGCAATTCCATTATTTTTTAAGTCTTGGATGCTCACGATGGGAGATTCGCCGCGCGTTAACCGTTCCAGAACCAATTCCCCCATTTTTCTGGCCTCTTTTTCCGAGGAGAAACGACGTCTTCCCTGGACAGCGGGAACAAATTCCTGTCTTATCTGGAGTTTTCCCTTATAGTATATTTCATAGGACCAACCCTCGTTAACTTCAATTTTAACGACCTCTAGTCGATAGCCTTTACTACTAAGGGGTTGATTTTCCAAAGTGTTTTTCTCCAATAGGATTCCTATACAAACGACTACGATTGCAATGGTCAAAAAAGCGATAAAATGTTTTATATTATTTCTCATACCAATTAAACCGACCCCTATACATCATAGTTAATGGAATCGAGGCCGGTTTCCCTAATTAACAACACATATCAATCAAAAACTCAAAAACAAATGCTGCGTGTTAAACCTTTGGTTTTTATGTTAATCATCCTCATCCTCTTCTTGATTGGGAAAAAATTCCCTGTTGTCGTCTAAATAGAGCGTGCCACTTCTTCCTAAACCTAAAAAGGCACGTGTTCCATTATAGAACGCGATGGCTCCTTGTCTTGCAAACCCCTCATACGGTGTTTTTTCTTCCCAGGAGTCCGTGGTGGGATCATATTCCCAAACATTAACATTTGAGCCATTTCTGTCGCCGGTAGCAAAATAGCCTTTGCCACCAATACTAAAACCTACGGCATTGTTTCTTTCGATCGTATTGTCGTCATCGTCATCCAAATCCAGTAAGGCTGTCCAAGTCTCGTTATTTAGATCGAACACCCAAAAATCACTTTGGTTAAGACCATTGGAAACACCAGTTCCCAAGTATACCAGGTTTCCAATACTAAAAACTGCGGCATCCCTTCGTTTGGTGCCACCGAAACCTACAAGCTCGGTCCAAGTATCGTTCGAAGGGTCATATTTCCAAAAATCCTTCCTGTCGTTATCGCCATCAAAACCGGTCCCTACGTAACCAAAGGAGCTGGAATTAAAGGCCACCGCTCCACGTCTTAATGATCCGCCATAAGGCGCTATGGAATCCCAGGTGTTTGCCGCAACATTATACCGGTAAAAATCTTCCAGTTCATCGTCTCCATCAAAACCAAGGCCCATATATCCATTGCCATTTATAGTAAATGCTGCGGCCGAACTCCTTTCGATTCCGGGGAAACTTGCCAATTGACTCCAAAAATTACCTTCCATGTCATAAACCCAAAAATCATTTAACCTGTCATCACCATCAAATCCGGTTCCCATATATCCCAAATTGTCAATGGTAAAAGCAGCTGCTCCACTTCGAGGGGTACCATCAAATATGGAACGGTCTACCCAATTTCCCAATACGTCATCATCGTCATCATTGGAACATGCCCAAAAAGCCATCAAAAATAGCGACAGGGCGATCATAACTTGATATCTTGGTATCATCTGTTTTTTATTCGTCGTTTTCATTCATCTTTTTGTTTAAGTTAAACTTTAGGCCCATCGTTAGATAGACAGAATTATTTGGTTCAAAATCATATAATAAATTGTTGTCTTCATCCAACACTTCCAGACGGTCCGCCAAAACATATCCAATTCTAATCACCGTTGTTAAATTGGGTTGAATACGATAATTATGTTCCAGCCCTAGATCCACCCCGCGGTAACTTAGTTTGGTGTTGGTGAAATCCCCAATACCCATAAAAGTGGTGTTTTCAGAGTTATTTCCATACAGCCCCGAGAAGCTGGCCCTTGCCAAAAATGAATGTCTTTCGTCAATTGTATAGTGTACTCCCGTTAGGGGGATGCCCAAGTGGTATCCCCACTTTTCATTCACTATTTTCCTAAAGGAGACGGCAGGAAGGAATTGTGGTTCCCCTAAGATGGTGCCATATAGTATTCCAAAGCTAAGGACAGAAAAGCCAGAATCGGTTTCCCATCTTTTGGAAGCTGTGACAGAGGTGTTAAATACGAAATCTTCATTGTTTAAACCATTTTTGAAATTGGAGGAAAGGGTAGGCGCAACGGAAATGTTCAATGACCAAGAGGAATTGACATTATGTTTATAAAAGATATTTGTACTTATCGTATGTATTTCCCCATATAAGGATTTGTCGAAGGTTCGCGATGCATTAAAAAATGTAAAATCGTTTAAACTGTACGCTAATCCCAAACCTATACTTCCCGATTTAATTTGTTTGCCACCTGTAACATTCAGGCTGTACCTTCTTAAATCGGTATCACCAAGGTCCGGTAAAATGCTATACTCAAACCTTCCCAATTCAAGGGGTTCCTGAATCTGGCTCCAACTAGGAATATATATGAAGGGAATCATTAAAAAGGCATAATAATTATATCTCAAATCCTAAAATTTTCTCAAATCTACCTTCGAGATAAGGGGAGATAAAAAATAATATACCGGAACCCATATTCTATAGACGAATATGGAAATTATGTCTACCTAGGCGCATTAAGTGCTTAATGGATATGTTTTATGGATTCGTAGAGGAATTCTTCCGCTCTGTATAAAATACTTCGATATTCCTTGGGTCGCCCCTTTATTTGTTGCTTAAAACTGAGGCACATGATAAAAAAGATTTTTGGAGTGTTATCTGTATTTTTGTTGGTTTTAGCCTGTTCGGTAGACTCCTCGGATATCCCCACTTTAGAGGTAGGACAGGAATTTACCGATTCGGATATTCGGGTCCTGGTCCTGGATACCTTCGCCGTAAGGGTGTCCACTTTTAAGTTTGACAGTATTAACACGTCTAGTAGCGCCCGGTTATTGGTTGGTCAGTATACGGACAGTTTTGTAGGAAAGGTACGTACCTCCAATTACTTTGAACTTTCCGCACAGAACTATGAATTGCCCGAAGATGCCGAATTGGATAGCATAGCTCTTATTCTTGGGTATGATCGTTACTTTTATAGTGACACGACCCTGGTATCACAGATCAATGTACATTTGTTGACCGAGGAAGTAGATCCCGAAGAAGATGTGTTCTTCAACACCAGCACACTGAATTTTGATTCTATACCTTTAGTAACCAGGAATTATAGACCAGAGCCGTTTGACGAAGATTCGCTTCATATTTCCATACCCACCCTATTTGGTCAACAAATCTTTAACTTGATTCAGGGAAACGATATTAACGATTTAGAAGAGTTAAGAGAAATTTTTAAAGGTTTTAGTCTGCAACCCGGAAGGGAGGATAATTCCTCGGTAATCGGTTTTTCCAGAGATCAAGACCGTACCTACCTTCGCTTTTTTTATTCCATTCCAACGGAATTCGAAGATGATGAGGAATCCTTTGATCTGTTTATCAATCCGTTTTCCTTGGAGCCCAATGCGTTTAACAATATTACCAGTGATGTTTCGGGAACGGTACTGGATCAGCTTACGGATGAAGAAATAGACCTTTCCTCAACAGATTCCCAAGACCTAAGTTATATCCAAGCAGGTGTGGGACTTGCCGTTAAGCTAGAGTTTCCAAATATCAGAAAGGTTTTTGAAATACCCGGAACGGGCACTTTTCTGAATGCCAATTTACAGATAAAACCGCCTAGGTCATCCTATGGTGATGTGCTACCGCTTAGGGATTCCTTAAATGTCAGCGTATCGAATCAAAACAATGATTTGACCCAAGTTTTGCTAGATTCCCAAGGAGGTCTCGCCTTGGGCAGGATAACGGGTGAGGAAGAAGAGTTCAATGATGTTATATATGAAATACCCATAGGCACTTATATAGAACAAAAAATTATTGAAGACATCATTGTAGATGATGCCTTGGTCCTGTTCACGGAAGAATATAATAGTACGGTGAATAGAATAGTACTTCAAGGAGAAGAAAACAGTGATTTTGAGGCCACTTTAATCCTTACCTATGCCATTTATGATGAATAGAACTTTATACCTCACTTTACTGGCACTGATTCCGCTATACAGTTTTTCACAGAGTAACAACCTAACCGGTTCGCCCTATTCCCTTTTTGGTTTGGGCGTAAACACAAGTTCCAATATTGGCAAGAACAGTGCATTGGGCAACGGTGGGTATGCGCTAAGCGGTGATGTACTTATCAATAATGCCAATCCGGCCTCTTATGGCTCTTTTTTTGAAAGGACCTTTATATTTGATTTCGGTTTTTTGGCCGAGATCAGCAACATAGCCAATAGAAGTTCCGAAGAACGAAGGTTTGCCGGTAATTTTTCCAATCTTGCCATAGCTTCAAGTATCGATTCAAAATCCTCCTTTGGGCTTTCCATAGTTCCTTATACAGACGTAGGATATTCGCTTATAGGTATTGAAAGGAATATAGAGGGTTCCGTTGATCAATTTATAAGCAGTGTTACGGGAACAGGGTCCATTAACGACTTTCGTCTCTCTTATGGACGTTCTATAACGGACAGACTTAGGGTAGGTGCCAACCTTTCTTATCTTTTTGGTTCCATCGAAGAAAGTGAGTTTGTCCTGGTGGAACAAAGTACCCTGGAAATAATTGACCAAAACACCTATAACGGCTTCCGATTTGGATTGGGTCTACAGTTCGATTTTAATGATAAAATTGGTTTTGGCTTTGTAACCAACCTTCCTACTTCCTTGTCCGGAGAAAGTGAGAGGGATATACAAAAAACCTTGGATTTTGTCCCAGCAATTGTGGAAGATGAAAGTAACAGTTCCGTAGACGATTTTGACCTTCCCATGGAAGTTAATACGGGAATCGTATTTAAACCCAAAAAGAATGTTGCCATTAACTTGGATTATAGTGTCAGATTTTGGAATGCTACGGACCAAAGGGATAATCTGGGGGAATTTATAGATCAATATATCTTTGCCGTTGGAGGTGAATATTTTATTGATAAGGATAGCTTTAAATTTTGGGAGCAAATCCGTTTTAGGGCAGGATTTAATTACGATACCGGTTATTTAAGTATCAATGACAATAGTATTAACAGTTTTTCCGTAACTGCGGGTCTGGGAATTCCCTTGGGCAACAGGTCTCGATCCAAAATAAATATATCCTATGGATATACCAATCGTGGGGATACGGGCGGAATATTGGTGGAGGAAAAATTTAGCACCATCAATATTAATATGAGCCTAAAAGATATCTGGTTCCTAAAGCGCAAGCTAAGGTAGATACCTTCTATAGGTCGTTTTTTATAGGAAAGGCGTTTTCAATTAGGTACGTGTTCCCAGTTTTTTTAGATGTGACCTAAGATCCACATATACTTCCAAAATTTACTTTTAACCCGTTGTGCATTTTGATGAAAATTTGTCATTTCGAGTAATTTTTGAAGCGTGAGCTGATAAAAATTGTATCGAGAAAAGAATTTTCAGCTAAAAAACCTTGTTCTCGATACTTTTTCTTTCGAAAAAACTTGAACTGACGATTTTTTAGGAAAATCAATACTCAAAATGCACAACGGGTTACTTTTAATACCATAGTGTAGCAGGCATTTACTTCAGCAATACAAGTATAGAAATGGTAATATTCCTAAAAAGTAGTATCCTGATCTCTTTTCTTATGAACCCGTCCGCAATGCAAAAAAATAGCGATAGTATGTACTTTTTGTTATACTAGTAATACTAGTAAATAATTTACATTTTTGGTATTATGACGTTAAAAAGTGACCGTTCATCGTCAATTTTAACATAAAATAGGATGTTTTTTAGTAAAACCTATGAATTTTTAATAACAAATCCTCAAAACATTTTTTGAACTTTGGTCATATGAATAACCCAAAATCTTATATTATGAATAACTCTAAAATACACAAAGTAGTGTTCGGGTGCCTTATAATGCTTTTTTGTAGCATCGTAACCGCCCAGCATTCCAAAGTATCTAAAACTACGAATTTAAGGGGCGTTGAAGCCGACAAAAGAATCGATGATTATCTACGACTTTTAAAGTTGGGATATACGGAAAAGGAAATTTTCGAAGATCTGGGGAATGTCAACTTTCTGACCGAAAATTATGGGACAGCTGCCTTTTGGTATCAAAAGTTAATGGATATCGAAGGAGATGATGCCATAAGTGCAAGTTACCACGAGCGTTACCAATATGCGATGGGCAAAGCGGGAATAACGACGCCCAAGAATGCATCGGATAAAAAAGATTGGCTTGCATCCATTAAACAGGATTATAGTTCCAATACAGATATGAAAGCGCTTGACCGTCTTGTGCAATACGAAATACCTTTAGAACATAATGGTAACAGATCCAAAAAAGAAGGTGCGCATGCCTATAGACCTCCGGTGAGTGTAACCTCGAACGGAAATACGGCCTACTTTAGCAAAGCGGTATACATAAAACCTAAATATGGTTTGTTCTCCAAAAAACAGTTGGTACACAGAATATATAGAGCTGAAAAGATAAAGGGACAATGGAAGAATGTTAAGGAAGTGGCCGTATGTCCCAAATATTCCTCTGCCATTCACCCTACGGTTTCGGATGACGGAAAGCGTCTGTTTTTTGCGTCGGATATGCCGGGAACCTTTGGGGCATACGATATCTATGTATCGGTGCTTCAGGATGACGGTACGTTTGGCATTGCAAAGAATCTAGGGCAAAAGGTAAATACGGACAAGAATGACCTGTACCCAAATATTATTGGGGGCACTTCATTGGTTTTTGCTTCCGATGGTCATAAAGGCCAGGGAGGATTGGATATTTTTATGGCACAGGTCGCTCATAAAAAGGTGGGAAGATCATTTAACCTGGGCAGCAATATCAATAGTCCCAAAGACGATTTTTCCATCGTTTTTGGAATGAAAAAAGGCATGGGTTATGTTATATCCGACAGCGATAGGCATAAAGGGGAATTGCAGCAAGTAGCATTTTCATATGCCGATATAGGAAGGAATTCAATAACGGCCGGAGAGGAATATCAGCTCGCGGAAATTTTGAACAATGATCAAAAAACCGATTATTCATCCACTATTTTTGTTGATGAGTAGGAGATATGAATGCACACTCATATACATAGCAATCGGCTATGCCTATTTCTTAGAACCATTACCCATAATAACTTAACCTGGGTCAATAGAGGCCGGTAGATCAGTACAATACATCTGGCTTCGTATAATCAACATAATTTTAATTTTCAACAAGATGAACTATAACGTGCACATAACAAAAAAGGTATCTTTGCTACTACTGCTCTGCCTTGCCCTATGTACTTGTGTCACCTATGGCCAAGAAGAGACAAGTTCCAACACCGATCTGGGTTTGAAGAGCCCTGTTCATAATCAACTGTTCTTCAACAGATATTTGATAAACCCCACCTTTTCGTTGGTACGGGAGAACAAATCCTATCTGAATATCCTTCACCGGAACCAATATGCCTCTTTCGAGGATAATTTTCAGAACTACTATGTAGGGTTCAGCAACAGGTTCAATGAACGTACGGCCTTGGGCATCAGTGTCTATAGCCAAAGGGAAGGTGTAATACAGGAGTTTGGTTTTAATGCCAACTACGCCACTTCGGTGCGGTTGGGATCAAAGAGCAGGTTAACTTTTGGTACCAATGTCACCTATCTCAGTGAAGGGATCAACAAAGATGGTGTGGTCGCTACCGAAAACGATCCTTCCATACAAGAGGCAAGAACGGAGAACAAGGTTTCGGTACAACCGGGAATTACCCTTTCCTTGGGTAATTTTGATGTTGGACTGTATGCAACAGATCTATTGCAGTTCAATCAGACCACCAATGACCTGATAACGAATTTCAATGATAGGAGCGTCAAAGCGTCCTTGCAGTATACCCATACGTTTATGGCTACAAGGGGGCTTTTCGAAAATGCCCGGTTTATGCCCCTCCTACAAGTTGGGAAAAACGAGAACGACCGTTTTTCCTATATAGGGTCCCTTTTATTGGACCTTCCCAATTATGGTTGGCTCCAGACCACTTTGGACGAAACCTATGGAATGTCCCTGGGCCTTGGATTTAATCTGAACAAAAAACTTTCCCTGGGTTATGTAATGGAAAAAGATCTAACCGATCAGGGTACGAACTTGGGGTGGAACCATGAGTTGTCTTTGGGCTACACCTTCAAGGATGAAAACCCCGATGCGGAGAGTGCGTTCGATTACGCTACCGATAAGCGGGTGGACGAGGTCGTAAGAAATTATGAGGAGCAGATCGTACAGTTAATGGCCGACAGGGAGAACAACGGTATGGACCAAAACTCCCTTGCCATGGAGAACCGTCTTATCCTGGACGAGCTGATGTTGAGACAGGATTCCATTGAGACCACACGTAACGAGATGTTCAATAAGAAGTTCGAAACCTTGATAAGGCTGGTCCGTAATGAGATGAACCAAGATGACAAGGGCAAGCCACAATCCAAACCTAAAACCTATCATAGGGATATGGGAAGCTCGGCCGTTGCTTATCGAAAGCCGGAAACCAAGGCCGCTTCGGACAAAAAAGAGTACCGTAAGGATTATCTTGACCTGCCGATAAAGGTGTTGAATCGATCGGATATCGTCGGTGTAAAATCCGGTTATTACATGATCGCGAATGTATATAAGAACAAAAGGTGGTTGAACGCTTTTATGGACCGCCTAAAGAAAAAGGGCCTAAATGCCAAGCATTTTTACAATAAGGAGAATGGACTTTATTATGTTTACCTGGCTGATTTTAAAATGAAGGGAGAAGCCGAGACCGCTTTTGTATCCAATCTGAACGGAAAATACCGGGACGAAAAGTGGATTATGCAAGTGGATAATGTCACCGCAACAGCGGACGTAGTGTTCGAAAATTGATATCTACGGGTATTCCAATAATAACAGGAACATATTTCATCATATCTAAAATAATAGCATGCATTTGAACGAAAACCCTCACAGATTTTATGAATTTAGGTAATAGATTAGTATATTTAATATATAAAATTGCACAAATAACTAATTCAAAACCCTCAAACCCCCAACTCTATGAAAACTTATATTAACCTCAAGCTCAGCAACAAGAACAGCACTTTTACGAATTCAAAAGTAAGTGCCGATTCCACGGTCTTACCAAAACAAGGTTTAAAACAAAAACCTGATAGCTACATTATTTTTTCAAGGTCTAACTTACAGCATACGTTATTATATAGGCCCTGTTAAATAGTAAAAAGATAGCTATCCATTCTATTTTATAGCTTACAAAACTTTAAAAAATGGTATACACTTAAAGTTTTGATTCCAAATTAATTTCATAGTAATAACAGGATGATCAACATCAATGGTTTGGTGATATCAAGCTTTGCTATGTCAAGGAAATTATAACGAAATAGAATATCCATAATACTTTTCAGATTTCAGCATTACAGATTTTCATTTTTGGAAAGCTTTAGGATATAGCACCCAAATTATA
>JBCBZE010000229.1:0-5765 GCA_039815505.1 Bacteroidota bacterium
AGGAAACGATGACGAAGATCCGGATAATGGCGATGGGGACCAAGGAGGTTGTACCGATGTGGGGAACTTTGTTTTTTCGGAGAGCAACGGACTGGTGAACGTTGAATTTGAGAACGCGGTGTTCTCTGAAAGTTGGGAAGAAAGGTCTACGGGCACCAATTTTTCGGGAGACGGTTATATGGTCTGGACGGGGAACCAATTTTTGGGACAGCCCGGCAACGGTCTGGCGACTTTTAGCATAGAGATCAACAATCCTGGGACCTATCAATTTTTGTGGAGATCTGCGGTGACCACGGGCAATAACGGCACGGAGCACAATGATACCTGGCTCAGGTTCGGCGATGCCGATGATTTCTTTGCCCAAAACGGGAACAGTATCGTATATCCCAAGGGTAGCGGCAAGACTCCCAACCCTGAGGGCGGTGGTGCCGACGGTTGGTTCAAGGTCTATAGGAGTGGGAACGATCTGGACTTTAAATGGCAGGCACGTACCTTTGACAACAACGCACATAACATATTCGTGACATTCAACGAAGCGGGTGTGTATACCATGGAGATATCGGCCCGTTCAAGTGGTCATGCCATAGACAGGTTCGTATTGTTCAACTCATCGTTCAATCAATCCGACGCCGTTTCCGATGGCAATGAACTCAGCGCTATCAGTTGTAATTAGAAAGGGTAGGGTATATACATACTGCCGAACCCTTGGAGAAAAAAGCGGAAACTTTTCTTTTTATTGCGGATAAAAACCAAAAAGGAGTTCTCTGGAATTAGAAATGAAGGGACATCCTTAATACCCACCTTTAGAACAAAATGCAAACCGGGGCAGGTGCTTCTATTTGGGAAACAAATGTTAATAATCCGGTGTTCTTATTACGTTTAAAAGATGTAATGGAATTGCTGTGCTGGTTGGCGACCAGTACGTAATTTTCATCGGGGGACAAAGAAAAATTCCTGGGCGTTTCACCTCGAGTGGACTCATGACCAATAAAGGCGATGGAACCATTGGTGTTATCTACACTGTAAATGGCAATGCTATTATGTCCACGATTGGAAGCATATACAAACTTTCCATCCGAAGAGATATGTATATCGGCATTGGAGTTTAATTCAGCATAATCAGGCGGTAGGGTAGAAACAGTACCCTTTTTTTCATAATTGCCACGGGTGTTCTTTTGGATTGTGGTAATGGTCCCATCCAATTCATTTAGCACATAGGCCCACATTCCGTTGGGATGGAATATGAGGTGCCTAGGACCTGCTCCCGGGGCCATTTTTAAGGTTTTGGGATCGGAAGGTACTAATTTGTCCTGTTCAGAATCCAAATGGGAGAACCAAAGCTCGTCCGTACCTAAATCCAAGGAAATGATATTCTTGTTATCGTTGGGTTCAAACCATACCGAATGTGCATGTGGGCTGTTCTGTTGTTCTTTAACACCACTACCACCACTATGCTGTTGCACATGCAATACACCCGATAGGTTTCCATTTTCCCCCAGTCGCAATAGCCCTATATTCCCTCCGGTATAGTTTGCCGTGAAAACATAACCTTCAGGATGCGCCACTAAAAAGCAGGGATGTGCCCCTCCAGAGGAACTTTTATTGATGAATGTAAGACTGTCCCCGGAAACGGCATAGGACTCAATGAAACCGACCCCATCATCGTTTACTTCGCTCGCCACTAATAGAAATCTTCTGTCGGCACTATGTGCAAGATAAGAGGGATTCGTGGTTGAAGCCACCAAAGCCGTACGTTTTAAACTTCCATCCTCCAACAATAGGTATCTATAAATACCCTCACTCTCCCCATGGGTATAGGTGCCTAGATAAAAGGGATATGATTTTTGCCCTTGCGTTGTTTCTACCATTTTTTCCGTTGTTTCTTTTTTTTGGCCCTTGCAGCTTATAAGGCAGCAAAGAACTATAAAGATTAAAAAGTCAAGTTTCATAAGGTGTATTTTAGGTAAAGTTGTTTCCATGTTATCCCTATGGCATCAGTCCCTCTTAACCAATTCCAAGCTATCCGTGCTCTTTTCCCAATCTATCAGGGTCGTGGGATAGTATTTGATGCGCATACGGTTTAAATAGGAAAGCTGATGGGCCAATCGGACTTTATAGTTTTCCCAGTTTCTGTTTTCCGCAATGGTCCAACCCAGTTCAGCATAGCCGATAATTCTGGGAAAGGCCAGATATTCCAATTCTTCGATATTGGTTATAGTCTCCGACCAAAGTGGGGCCTCTATACCTAGGATAGCTTCTGAAGGAAGGTTTTCAATGAATCTTTCAGGAGTCCAATCATAGGCCGTATCCACTGGGATATGGGCAGCCCAGTCCAATCCATGTTTGGAAAGTGAATCGTATTTCATGTCCAGATAGGCTTTTTTGGCAGGAGATAAAATAACCTTTGAACCATTTCTTGCTGCGGTTAACGCGTTTTTTTTAGTGTTCCAATGTTGCGCAATGGTAGTTGAATCTACATTTGCTTGCATGATTTCGTCCCAACCGATCATTATCTTTCCATGTTTTTGCACTATTTTTTCCACCCTGTTTACGAAATGAATATAATCCTTCTTTTTAGTTACATGACTTTCATCTCCCCCAATATGAAAATAAGGCCCCGGTGTTAGGGCCGCTATTTCACCTACCACATCATCAATAAAGGCATAGACAGTATCTTTTTGGGTATCAAAAGTGCTAAAGCCTACCCGCATACCAGTATATGTTTTCGGCGTTTTTCCATTTCCATTCAATATGGGATAGGAAACCGATGCTGCATTTGTGTGCCCCGGCATATCTATTTCTGGAATAATCGTGATATACCGTTCCGCGGCATAGTTCACGATCTCTACGTACTCCTCTTGGGTGTAAAACCCTCCAAGACCTCCACCTACCTCCGAACTTCCACCCACTTTGGTAAGCTGGGGCCATGATTTTATTTCAATACGCCAGCCTTGATCGTCCGATAGATGTAAATGCAATACGTTTATTTTATAATAGGCCAGTACATCCAAATATTTTTTTATATCGGTTAAATCAAAAAAATGTCTTGATACATCCAACATGGTGCCACGATACCCAAAGTTGGGTGCATCTATAATTTTTCCACTGGGTACTGGCCATATTTTATGCCCGGCCAGCGTATCATTACTAGTTTCGGGAATAATTTGTCGTAAAGTCTGTATTCCCCTAAAAGCGCCTTCGGCCGTTTTGGCATTAATGATGATAGAATCTTTTTGAACGTATAATTGATAGGCTTCATTATGGGAAAGTTCCGTACTTTCCGACTGATTGATATATATAATGCGATCTACCGTTTCCCCGTTGGTGTGGTTAACTAGAAGCTCCAATCCCGTCTTGGCCTTTATTTTTTCTGCCAAAAAATTTCCTACCTCTGGAAAGCCAGCGGTATGTTGGGAAGTATAGATCACCGTATACGTATCAAGGCCAAATGCGGAATTCGTGGAAATAACTTTTAAGGGTTTAGGAACCATATGTGTCAAAGCCAGATTGGTGGGTGGAAAATTGATGGGTGTTTTTTTCTCCTTGCAGGCTATGAAACCCAGAATTCCTAAAAAGAAGATAAGTGTTTTGAATACCGTTGATCGTAACATGGCTTTTTTGGTTAACGCGTTGTGCATTTCAACTTTAGTTTTAACCAAAAACCGTTATTTCGAGTTTTTCGGTACGAAAAAGTATCGAGAAAAGGCTTTGGTTCTAAAATTCTGATTCTTGATACACCCTGAAATACGTTCAGGGCACTCGAATTGACGAATTTTTATCAAAATATACGACGGGTTCTAGTTAATATATTCATTGATTACGGTATACCAAAGCGCATATCCCTTAGCGTTCATATGTAGCCCGTCCTCTATGAAAATATCTTTTTTTAATTTTCTTCCGTTCAACATAACATCCCAAACATTGGCAAAATCCAAAGAATCGTCCAATGCTACCAGACGCCTGAATTTCTTGTTAAGACGTTTGTATTTATGTCTAAGCCGCCATCTGGCAATACTGGGTTTTGCAGCGATCAAAACAACTTCAGTACTCTTGTCTTGCTGCTTTATTTTGGCGATTATTTTTTGAATGTCCTCTATAACCTCTCTGGGTTTTTTCTTGGCCGAGATATCATTGTCCCCTTCGTAAATGAATACTTTTTTAGGCTTAAAGCGAAGAATCAACTCCTCGGAAAAGTACAATAAATTATGGGCTTGGGAACCTCCAAAGCCCGAGTTCACTATTTGATGTTCGGGAAATTCCTCCTCTAGGTTTTTCCATAAGCGAACACTGGAACTCCCGGTAAAAACAATGGTTTCCTTAGTAGCATCCCAAATAGTATCGTATTTTTTTTGAATATCCGCTACTTCGTCCTGAAAAGGAACTTTATCTTGTGCAAGGGCCAAGCCGCCTATAAACAATAAAACTAAAAAAAAGTATCTCATAAATCCATTGGTATTAGTATTTCAAGAGCATTTTATTTGGCTTCTTTAGGTTCCGTTATTCCCTCCGCAACGGACCAATCGTAAAAGCGGGCAATCCAGGAATCCGAAGGTAGCCCTTGGGTTTTCATACCAAAACCATGTCCACCTTTGGCATACATATGGAGCCCTACACTTTTACCATCTTTTAACCAGGAGTTATAAAGTTCTATACTTCCCGAAGCCAAGCCCAATGGGTCATCCGTTGCACAGACCACTAACATAGGTGGCGCATCATCAGGTACTTCCTGTATGGGCATCACCGTAGTCCATGGATATACAGGAACTATAAAATTAGGTTTATTTTCTTTGGTATAGTTATAGGTAACCCCCATGGTGACGGCTCCTCCTGCGGAGAAACCCATAAAACCAATTTTGTCCGGGTTAACGCCAAGTTCCTTTGCATGTGAACGTACGTATGAGATGGCGGCATGCCCATCGGCAATGGAATAGGGCATCACCGGAGTCACCTGCCTACCAATTTCCGAAGGGTCGCTCTGGCTTAAATCCGTAATTTCCTTTACCCCATCGACACCCGTGGGTACCAAGCGGTATTTTAGGACAAAAGCAGTAATTCCTTTTGTAATTAGCCATTTGGCCACCGCATCACCTTCACTATCAATAGAGAGGGCATATAAGCCGCCCCCAGGGGCGACAATAACGGAAGTGCCATTGGCAATGGATGCGTCTGGTTTAAAAATTTGCATAGTGGGCGTAGAGACATTAGTTACCACCGGATTTTGCCAAATCTCCGAAAAGTAGGCTTTTTCACTTCCTTCCCAAAGGATATCTTTTGGCTGTTCATGAGGAATGTCAATAATATCTTGGGAAAATCCCACTACGGATATACTTAAACACAAAAAAAAGATAAAATATGTTCTCATTTCTTTAAATTTTGGATATTTAGTCCGTAATGGCCTGATATACGAATTGCCTAAATCGATGTTCATAAAACCGGCTATAGGGTTGTAGTTGTGTCATTAAAATCGCTATTAACTCTTCTTTTGGATCCACAAAAAAGTACGTGCTATAGGCTCCACCCCAATAAAATTGACCTACTGAACCTAAGGCCTTGTCTTGTGCTACGTCCGTGGTAACACCAAAACCTAGGCCAAAACCTTTGCCGGGGGCCGGAAAAAGATTCCCTACATGATTGGTGGTCATTAGGTCTATTGTTTTTCTACTCAAAAATCGTTTGCCCTTCAGTTCCCCCTTGTTCAACAACATTTGACAAAAGGTCATATAATCGGCTGCAGTGGAAAACAAGCCAAAAGCTCCAGAGTATAC
>JBCBZE010000252.1:0-5299 GCA_039815505.1 Bacteroidota bacterium
ATTTCTATGGCTTCCCCTTCCATTAAAAGGGTAACGGAAGTCTTTTTACAGATATTCTGGTGATTGGTAGCAATGTTCCTGAACCGGGTCTCCAAATACAGGTCGTTGACGCGAAGGTCCCCAAACTCGTTCACATAACGAAAATTCGTTCTAAAAGAGGTACGGTCAGGGTCAATGCCGTTACGTTTTAATAGTTCTGGGCCAATGGTGATCTTACCCAATTTGGTGATGGAGGAATCATTAAAATATAAGGTTTTTTCGGAACTCTCTAACTTGGCTTTCCATCCTTCGGACGTGATGAGTACACCATGTTCCTTAACCACTTGGTCCTGCACTACCAGTTTGGCCATAAAGTATCCAGGGTCATAATATATGGAGGTGGCCAGCGAATCCTTAGGGGAGACCGTTTGTCTTTTTCTTTTATCCCAACTCTGCTGAATCTCCATTTTGGTGCCAGCGGGAAGGTTACGGGCCCGATATTCAAAAATAACGGTATTGGGCAATCCCTTCGTTACCGCTCTACTGGTAAAATAAAAATCATCGGGGTTCAATTTTTGCGTCTTGGACCTATTGGATAAAACCACTATTAGGATCAACATAAAAACCGCTCCAGAGACGAAAACCAGGGTAGGCCTAGACCTAAAGACCGACCAAGGTATCCTTGAAGGTTTTTTAATCACTTTTCCTCCCCAAGCTTTTCTTGCCTGTCTAGTCGTGACAAATTCCCTGAAATCGGCATACCCCTGAAACTGCGAAAGCGTGTTTAAGGTTGCGGCACTCGGTTTGGACTCATATTTTATTCGGCCCCAAACCCTTTTTAAGGTATTACTGCTGACGGGCATTTTGGTACGTTCAAAAATAAGCTCGGTCAACTTATCAAAATCATAGGAGGACCACTGCGAAGACTCGCCCCATTGCAGTTGTTCCTCTATGGCCATTAGGAGGGCATTTATGTTTTTAGAATCGTCCATTTCCAATGTCTTATCACGGTATGTATGCGATTGTACGTAATTGTCAGTGCTTTGTACGGTCAGATGTACGCTATACTTTTAGTTTTGTCCTGAAACAAAGATACATAGTAATAAAAATAGAATATGATGAAAGTAAGAGGTATGATGATTATAAGTTTCCTTGTCCTAAGCGGCCTTATAAAAGCACAGGAGACCATAAGTGCCGAATTTCAATCGGATGCTTGGGAGATACAAGCCAAAAAGCATCAATTTAAAAAGTATAAGGGCCAACAAGCACTGTATTTGGAAAATGGTAAAGCACGATTAAAAAATTCGAGCTTTAAGGAGGGAATCATTGAATATGATGTTAGTTTTACCGGAAAGCGCAACTTTGTTGGGGTTCATTTCAGGATTCAGGATACACTGAATTATGAGGAATACTATCTAAGGCCCCATCAATCTGGTAATGAAGATTCCATGCAATACACCCCGGTAATCAATGGAGATGCAGGCTGGCAGCTCTATACCGGTGAAGGGCATTGGGCCGCCTTTACCTATAGATTTGGGGAATGGATGCATGTAAAACTCATTGTATCCGGCGGACGAATGGATGTCTTCATCGATGATATGGAAACCCCCATACTCCATGTTGATGGGTTAAAACTAAAACCAACGGCAGGTGCATTGGGCTTTGGCACCTTTTTAGGAGATGCCTATTACGCGAATCTTAGCTATCGGGAATTGGAAAATCCTGGTTTGGTTACCACTACTACCAAGACCCGTGTTGCAGAAAAAGGCACCATCCTAGACTGGGAAGTTTCCAACGCCTTTGCTTCCGAAAAAATAAAATCTATCCTTGCTTTAAGCGATTTGGACCTTGGGACATATAGAAAAATTAAACCTGAGCCTTCAGGGACCGTAAACCTCTCAACAGTTTCTCCTATAAGTGAAGCAACCAATACGGTGGTAGCAAGATTCAGTGTGCAATCCGATTCCGATCAAATAAAGGAGCTACAATTCGGTTATAGCGATATAGTAACGGTTTTTGTAAATGGAACACCCGTATATTCGGGTAATAACAGTTTTAGAACCCGGGATTATCGTTATTTGGGAAGTTTGGGTTATTTTGATGCCATCTACCTAAACTTAAAAAAGGGTGCCAATGAGATTGCCTTTGCCGTAACCGAGAGAATGGGCGGTTGGGGCATTAAAGCCAAGATGGTCAGAGATTAAAAAGGAAACCTTTTCGTCTTCTTTGACTATATCAAATAAGTACGCCCTACTTGATATTAATAATTTTTATCCCATTTTATGAGGTTTCAGTACCTTTTATATTAAACGTTGGTGTTTTTTAGCAGACTATAAAATTCGTTACGCCTGTCTTCATCCGCAAACACCCCTCCGTATTCCAGGGTTGTGGTAGCACTTTCCTTATCTTTGATGCCCCTGGAAGAAACGCAGAGATGCTTGGCATGGACCAGCACAATAACATCCTTAGTGTCCAAGGTTTCCTGTAAATCTTTCAAAATTTGTAGACAAAGCCGTTCCTGAACTTGAGGCCTGTGGGCATAGTAATCAACCAATCGATTAATTTTTGAAAGACCCACCACTTTATCTTTGGGAATGTAACCTACATGGGCATGTCCTACAATGGGTAAAAAATGATGCTCACAGGAAGAGTCTATGGTAATGTCCTGCTCTACCAGCATTCGCTTATACCCATATGTATTGGGGAACGTGGAGATTTTTGGTCTGTTTTTGGGGTCCAATCCATAGAACAGCTCCTTGACATACATTTTGGCAAAACGATAAGGCGTTCCCGAAAGGCTTTCATCCGTCAAATCAAGACCCAGCTCTTCAATTATTTTAGAAAAATGGAATTGGATGTTCTCGATCTTTTCGTCATCGGAATGTTCAAATGCATCTACCCGCAACGGGGTTTTAACCGATGTGGCAATATGATTGTCTCCCAGTACTTCTATTTGAGATTTATCCATAAATACAATTTTTATTTATTGATTAGCGCAACAATCATCGTTTTCACAACGGCAATAGTGGCGATTATAAAAGTGAAGCAAAATCAAACCTGTGGTCGGAAAGTAAATTGCTATCTCCGCCAGATGAACGATTTCAGATTTTTCGTTTAAAACAATCAAGGCCAACAGTGTCCAAAGGCACCAAAACGAATACTTTATCCATTGTTTTGAGGTTTTCTTGGCAGACCAAAGTACAGCAAAGAAGGAAATGGTAAGAAAGAATATATCTATAGTGCCCCACCACCAGGGATGCGATGCTTCCCCTAAGGTCAACCCTGCCTGGGTCACAAAGAGGAACGGTGTTGCCAAGCAGTGTAAAAAACAAAGACTGCTGGTAATGGCACCGATAATATCTGACTTAGATGTAAGGTTTACCAAGTTGGTCATGAACCGTGTATTTTATGATTACTATGATAGAATAACCATGACGTTCGTTAAACAGACAGCAAATGTATTCAATTTTTACAAATGCAACTAAGTTGCATTTGTATTTTTTTCTATTTTTGTGAAAACATTCAAATGGTCAATACGTCCAATCTTGCTTATGCCTACGAAAACGGAACAGAGCTAGCGTTTCCCGATATTGGTTTAACCCCGGGGAAACATTTGTTGGTCATAGGTGCTTCCGGGGTAGGCAAAACTACCTTTTTGCATCTTATGGCAGGGCTCTTACCGCCTTTGAAAGGAACGGTATCCATTAACGGAACGGATTTAAATTCGCTAACACGTCGCGAAATGGATAAATTTAGAGGAGAAAACATTGGTTTTATCTTCCAACAATACCATTTTATTAAATCCTTGAACGTATCGGACAATCTTCGTCTTCGTCAAAGCTTCCCTATAAATAGCAATGACAAAAAAAGAAGACAGGAGCTTGTGAAAAGGTTGGGTCTCGCCAATCACCTGCATAAGAACGTTACCGCCTTGAGCCAGGGACAGCGGCAACGACTTTGCATTGCATTGGGGTTGATCCATAGGCCCAAGATCATTTTTGCCGACGAACCCACTTCCAACTTGGACGACACCAACTCGGAGAAGGTTATAGAATTGCTCAAGGAAGAAGCCAAAATATGTAAAAGTAGTTTGCTGATCATTACGCATGACCAGCGGGTAAAGTCTCATTTTCAAAACCATATAATGCTATGAAATTAGGTTATCTCGCATTTAAAAATATGGTTTCAAAACCTCTTAACTTATTGTTGAGCCTGTTGTTGTTATCATTGAGTGTGTCTTTGGTCACCTTTGTTTTGCAATTGAGCCAGCAATTGGGAGGGCAATTGAGCAAAAATATTGCTCCTTTTGACATGGTCGTAGGTGCCAAGGGAAGTCCGCTTCAACTTGTTTTGTCCTCTGTACTCCATGTGGATGTGCCAACAGGGAATATTAAGTTGGAAGAAGCCTCCAAACTACAAAAGCATCCCTTTGTCCAAACCGCCGTTCCCGTTTCGTATGGGGATAACTATAAAGGGTTTCGAATTTTGGGTACCCCACCTGAATATATTGATCAGTATAACGCCCAATTATCGAAAGGAACACTCTATAATATGCCCTTTGAAGTGGTCGCCGGAAGCAGTGTTGCCCAACGATTGGGTTTACAGCTGAGGGACAGCTTCATCAGCTCTCATGGATTGGCTGCTTCGGGAGGTGAAACACACAAGGAACATCCCTTTATTGTAAAAGGCATTTTGGAACCCACGGGAGCCGTGGTGGATCAACTATTGATAACCAATCTAGAAAGTATATGGGAAGCACATGATCATGGAGAAGATGAACACCACGATGAAGACGGGCACCATGACGAAGATGGACACCATGACGAAGATGGACACCATGACGAAGATGGACACCATGACGAAGATGGACATCATGAGGAAGACGGACATCATGATGAAGACGAGCACCATGAGGAAGATGAACACCATGACGAAGACGGACACCATGACGAAGACGGACACCATGACGAAGATGGACATCATGAGGAAGACGGACACCATGACGAAGATGGACATCATGAGGAAGACGGACATCATGACAAAGACGGACACCATGGGGAAAAAGAAATCACCTCGCTGCTGATAAAGTTCAAGAGCCCTTTAGGTATGGTACAACTTCCCAGATTCATCAATGAGAATACCTCCATGCAGGCAGCCCTACCCGGTTTTGAGGTACAACGGCTTATGGGACTTTTAGGTTCCGGGGTAAAAACGGTGAACGGTGTTGCCTTGGCGATTCTTTTGGTATCCGCGCTCAGTATCTTTATCAGTCTTTTAAAGACCATTAGGGAAAGAAGACAAGAGTTGGCATTATTAAGGA
>JBCBZE010000191.1:0-6790 GCA_039815505.1 Bacteroidota bacterium
GTATTTTGGAAGCGGAAAAACTTGGTTTCACTACCATTTTTGCCTCTAAGAACAATAAAATCACCTTAAAAAATACGAAAATCGAAATTCAACTGGCATCTAAAATAGAGGATGTAGTGGGGACTTTGTTCGGATAGGTACGGACCGCATCAAGGTGCAGGGTTTGGAATATCGTTATGTATGGCCTCTATGCCCTTAAGTACTTCATCGTTTAATTTCACATCGATACTATCAATATTCTCCTTTAACTGCTTCATAGTGGTTGCCCCAATAATATTGCTCGAAACAAAAGGCCTTGTATTTACAAAAGCCAGTGACATTTGAGCTAAGGAAAGGTCATTGGCCTGCGCCAATTCATAATATTTCTGGGTCGCCTTCATGGAGTTCTCCCCACTGTACCGATTGTAATTGGGAAAAAGTGTTACCCGGGCATTTTCAGGATTTCTTCCGCCCAGATATTTTCCACTCAGCACGCCAAAGGCCATAGGCGAATAGGGAATTAAGCCAATGTTTTCGCGCATACAAATTTCCGATAGACCAACTTCAAAAGTCCTGTTCAACAGGCTATATGGATTTTGAATGGTAATCATACGAGGAAGACTTGCGTGTACTTTGCTTTCCTCCAAGAAGCGCATGGTTCCCCATGGCGTCTCATTCGATAGACCTACATGCTTTATTTTACCTTCTTTGATCAAATCTCTGAGGGTTTCCAATACTTGATGGATATTGTCTTTCCAATGATCTGTAATATCATGTTTATAACCTCTTTGCCCAAAGTAATTCGTGGTACGTTCCGGCCAATGTAACTGATATAGATCAATATAATCGGTCTGTAATCTTTTTAAGCTGCCCTCCACTGCTTCTATAATGGATTCCCTACTGAATCCCGTAGTCCTAATGAACTTGGTAAACTCCGCCTTTCCAGCAATCTTGGACGCTAAAACCACCTTGTCCCGGTTTCCCGTATTTTTGAACCAGTTTCCAATTATTTCCTCCGTTACGGCATATAATTCCTTTTTGGCCGGTACTGGATAAAGCTCGGCGGTATCGAAGAAATTAACCCCTTGGTCAAACGCGTAATCCATCTGTTCATGACCCTCGATCTCCGTATTCTGGCGACCCCAGGTCATGGTGCCCAAACATATTTTACTGACTTCTAAGTCCGTGTGGGGGAGTAATGTATATTTCATGTAGGAATATCAAATTAATAAGGAGCCCAAATTTACGAAATCTACTTGATTTCTTACCCTATGTTTATAACTGACCAAAAGAAATTGTTACAAACTACTTGCCCCCTTTTACAATGAATTCAACGAGTTATTTTTAAAAGAAGTAGTCATACCGCTAATTTTGAGTAAGATATAACGAATCAACTAATACTAAAGACAACATCAATACGTTCTTTTAAAGGCTTTTCAAGGATTCCCCAGATATCCAAAAGTAAGCCAAAACCAAACTGTTAAAACCTACTTATGAATATTCTTAGGCCTACTTTACGTTTTAAAAGGGCCGCCACGCTTATCCTTCTAATATCGTTGGCCTCCTCTTTGTTTGCATATATTGTCCCCAATATAATTAAAGACGCTAGTTCCAAATCCAACATGAATTTGGAAACGGCAACCAACTTTACGGGCACTCATCCACTCAACACTATTTCCGATGCCGTTAAAATATGTCCTAACGACGGGCAAGAACTACACGAAATTTATTTGTGTGGGGTGGATGATAACAGATTACTGGTGACAAATATTCCCGACCTCAAACAAATTATATGGGAAAAATTACAAGAAGGCAGTTGCTCTGAGGAGAACGAAAACTGTGCCAATCGCTCAAGATCATGTATCTGGAACCAGGAAAGTTCAAACACCCAGTTCAATGTTATGGAACCCGGGGAGTATCGAATCGTTGTGGAATACAACAGTGCACCACTTGAGCGTTTTTATTTTCGTGTTGTACAAAATGGTCTTAACCCAAGTGCCGTGGTAACCAATGTAGATTGTGTTTCCGAAGGCAGTATTACGATCAATAATGTTCCCACCACCTATGAATTTAGTAGAACCAATGGTGCTTCCTGGCAAGACAGCAATGTCTTTAGCATAAATGCAGCCGGCACCTATGACGTTTTGATCAGAAGAAAAGACAATTTAAACGGTTGCGTATTTGAGAAAAAGGATATTGTGGTAGGGAATAATAGTATCAATGCAACACCTACCATAGTACCCATAACATGTAATGACAACAAGGGAAGTATCCGAATTGACATTGCAGACGCTTCCTCAAGCTATATCTATACCATTAGCCAAGGCGGAAACCTGATAAATTCCTCGGGAGCGATTGCAAACGATTCGTATAGTTTCAATAACCTTGACCAAGGCACCTATGATATTGAAGTTTCACTTTCAAATGTTTCGGATTGCATTTATAATGCCATCATAGAAGTCCCTAACTTTCAACCCATACAGCCCAATGTTATCGTGACAAAAAACATTGATTGTACGCCTGGTATCATCTCTGTGGTTGAAAATGGAGGAGCCGCACCATATGCCTATAGTACGGATGGCGGTATTACCTACATACCTTTTAATGATGGGGATAAAACTACCATTCCGGCCCCTACTGTGGGCACATATGTAATACGGGTCAAAGACGGTAATGATTGCGAAATAGATGCAGTGGGGGTCGAGGTAATTGCGGAACCTGAAATCACGTATACGCTAGACCATTCCAATATCTCCTGTAACGGTACCGATGATGGTACGATTACCGTTAATGTAACCGACTCCCAAGGATATTCTATAACCTACAGTAAAGATGGAACTACTTTTCAAACTTCCAACACCTTTAGCAATCTTTCAGTGGGGGACTATACTATTGTACTGCGGAAGGAAAAAGCAGGTGGATTTTGTGACTTGGTTGTACCAAGCCCGATAACCATAGATCCTAGCCCTGTATTTAATGCAGAAGTTGTTATTTCACAACCGCTGGACTGTGTAAGTGGTTCGGCTACCCTTACGGCAAACGTTATTAATGGTGGTGAACCCCCATTTGAATACAGCCTAAACGGTATTGATTTTCAGACCAATCCGGATTTTACCGGATTAGGTGCGGGGGAATATACCGTTACCATAAAAGACAAAAACAACTGTTTAGCTACTGCCTCCCAAACCATTGAAGCAGGCAGTAATCCAACAAATCTTATGTTTACCGTCTCCAATATTGATTGTGGAACGGGAAATACCGATCTGGAAGTTACCGTAGAGAATGGTAATGCCCCTTTTTCCTACACCATCATATCCCCAACAAATATTACGGCGACGAGCAATAATCTGTTCGAAAATTTGGAGCCAAACACCTATACTTTTGAGGTCATTGGAAACGATGGCTGTAAAATTGTACGCAATTATACGGTTATAGACCCCACCCAATTTATAGTTAGCGGGCAAGTTAAAACAAATGTAAGTTGTGCTTCTGGGGTGGCCGGTATCGATAACGGCAGTATAGAGTTCAATGTCTCGGGATACAGTACTACCTTCAGTTATCGAATTCAGAATTCCACCGGGACCATATTGGACAATGCCAACAGTATAAATACTCCCATTCCTACGCTCACGGGATTGGTAGCGGACACCTATACTATTACCGTAACCGACGATAGCGGGGGATGCGAAAAATCTACCGACCTAACCGTGCAGGCACCCAGCGCTCCTTTAGGTATAACTTCATTTGACGTAACCCATATAAACTGCGGTTCACCGGGCTCCGTAACTATAAACGCCGATGGCGGATGGGGCAATTATACCTATGCCGTTAGAAAACCGGACAATACAATTACACCTTTTCAAAACAACAATATTATTACCGGCTTACATCAGGTTGGGGAACATTTTATATTGGTTAGGGATATCAACGGTTGCGAATACAATACCCAAAACTTTGATTTACAAGACAATGGCGGTCCAACTGCCAGCGTGGATTACACTGCTTCCAATTATTGTTATAGCTCGGCTAGCAGGGGAGAACTTAAAATTGATATTACGAATGGGGAGGCCCTTTATTTTTACGTAGTGAACAATGGTACTCCAGTGCCCATAACCACAGGAACATTTACCTTGTCGAATCTTACACCGGATGATTACGAAATAAAGGTTATCGGAAACAACGGTTGTGAAACCATCGTTGCGGACACCAAAATATCTGGACAGTTATTTGCTACCGCGGCGATTACTAAACCCTTGGGCTGCGGCGCTACTCCAGATGCAATTATAGAAGTAGTGGCGCAAGAGGGATATCCCGATCCGGACTATACGTACGAGGTAAGTATAGATGGTGCGGCATATGTTCCAGCAACAATGCCCTACAATACCGATACCGCAGGCACTTTTGAATTTAAGGTCATAGATAGTAAAAATTGTGAAGCGTTTACGGATCCTGTTAGGACTATTATTGCGCCCAATATTGTTGTAACCCCCGATGTTACGGATACCAAATGCGGTTTATCGGGAACGGGGGCCGTAGAACTTGAGGTTACCGGTGGAACAGGGCCATTCATATATAGTTTTGACGGGGCGGCGTTTGTAGCCCACCAATCATTCTATGCAAATTTAGATGCCCGAGATTACAACTATACCGTAAGGGATGCCCTGGGGTGCGATTTTACCAGTACGGTCACCATTGGAGCCGGGGATGCTCCCACTTTTACGGTCACAAAAGAAGATATTCAATGTCCGGCTACCCCTACTGGGCCAATGCAATGGGGTAGAACCCGAATTACACAACCGGTGAATGCCATAGGGCCCTATAACATTAAATTGATCAGGGTAAGAAACGAAACCCATTATAATAATACAGGCTGGTCCAGAACCTACAGGGAATATGACAACGTAGATCCGAATGCCTCGGCAAATCAAGATGGGAGTGGAAATTTTGAATTTGATATCAGAATGTTCTGGAACCAATGGTTTTTTGTTGAAATAGAGGATGCAAGGGGATGTATCTTTACTTCTGATTTCTTCTTTATAGATCAACCGGAACTTCCGGTTACCTATTCGGGGCCAGCACAAGGCGTTACGCAAAGTTGCTCCAATGGCGGACCCATATTTGATCTTGAAATTACGAATGAATTAATTGGGCCCTTTAGATATAAAATATGGCCCCGCACCTTGGTGGACGATGATGGCGATGGTGATTTTGATGATTTCAATACGTATCAGCCCTTTGATACGCCCCTGAACCAACATCCGAGCTATGACAACAGCATTACCGGAAACCGTGTTATGCGTTTTGGCCCACCGCAACATGACCTTCTATTCGGTGTAAGGTATAGCGTAGTGGTTTACGATGAAACTACCGGGTGTTATCGATGGAGGTTTTTGGGAGAGATAGAAGCTCCCTCTCCGGCCATGGACGTTACGGTTCAAACCAAAAGTATTAGTTGTAGGAATAGTACCGACGGAGGTGTGCGCATTAATGTTGAAGATCACGATCAATCGGGAGATTTAAACTATGAAATTACGTATGCTGGAAATCCTACCAATATTGTCCGTAGTGGCACAGTTTCAGGAACGGCCGCCAATGTTTCCATAGAAGAAGTGGGGCTTAGAAATGCCTGGTATGTGGTTTCCGTAACCGATGCTTCCGGATGTAGAACCGGGGAACGATTTGCTGTGCATAGGCCAAGAAGCGCCCTAAAGTTAGAACTTATAGATAATGTAAATGCCAACTGCAACTTTGGCGCCCAAGTTACCGTAAACGGAATCGGTGGCTGGGATAACGAACGATATTACCAACGAAGAAATTCATTTGACCCTTCGTGGACTCCATATCAATATGCTTTTGTACCAAAGAGTGAGACCCTTGATGATTCCGACTATGGCCTTGCCAGTTCCGTAGTGCTAAACCCCGGGGCTTTTGATGGTGTTCAAAATGTATATGATGTATATATAAAAGATGGCAGTGGGTGTGTTGCGCAGCTCCCTACTCCGGTAACGGTATCCATGGACGCTATACCGGCAATCACGGGGATAAGCGTTCCTGACAGGTGCACCTCTTCTAATGAATTATATACGGTTAATGCATCCATTACAGATGGGACGGGTATTAATGATTATATATGGGACGGGGAGGTTACTTCTTCCGCTACAAAAATTTTAGGCCCTGGCAACCATACCTTGGAGGTACGGGATATAAATGGTTGTGTTGCCACAGAAACCATTTTTATTTACCCACAAATGGTGAGTAAAGCCAACATCACCCAAGTAGAGCAATGTAGTCCTGTCAATAGTGGTGAAGTGACTATAGAAGTATATGGAGGTTCTGGCGATTATACCTTTGAACAGATTACACCAGCCGGTCCTACCAACGTAACGGGTATCTTTACAGGGCTTACACACTCTATTACGTATGAATTTGAGGTTACGGACAATCAATCTGGATGTCCCGTACAAACCGTACAGGCCATCTTGGATGCCCCTCTTGATCCCGATTTTACAGGTAGGGTCATTCAGCATGTAAGTTGCAATGGAGCCTCTGATGGTGTTATTATCGTAGAACAAACCCCTGCTTCGACCAACACGGACGTCGTATACGAATACAGTTTGAACGGAGGTGCCTATCAAAGCGCCAATCTCTTCGAAAATCTAAGTGCGGCAACTAATTATTCCGTGCAAATACGATCGTCCAAGAACTGTATACAGACCTTACCGGATATCATTATATCGGAACCTAGCCAGCTACTGCTGTCCACACCTACTATTTCCGACTTTACATGCACCTTGGAAAACAATCCAGGGAC
>JBCBZE010000363.1:0-3280 GCA_039815505.1 Bacteroidota bacterium
GGAGGATGGGGAAACCGCCATCTTTTTTGGGCTTTCCGGTACGGGCAAGACCACCTTGTCCGCCGATCCCGAACGAAAATTAATAGGAGATGATGAGCATGGGTGGACCGCAGAAAATATCATTTTTAATTTTGAGGGCGGATGCTATGCCAAGGTAATAGACCTGACCGAGGAGAAAGAACCTGATATTTTCAGGGCCATACGACCAGGTGCCATGTTGGAAAACATAGTTTTTAAGGAAGGTACCAAAGAAGTGGATTATACGGATATTTCCATCACGCAAAATACAAGGGTAAGCTACCCCATACATCATATAGATAATATTGTTGAACCGTCCTATGCTAAAAACCCGAAGAATATTTTCTTTTTGACCTGTGATGCCTTCGGTGTTCTACCTCCTATTTCAAAATTGACCCCGGGACAGGCAGCTTATCATTTCATTTCGGGCTACACGGCCAAAGTTGCAGGAACCGAAGCTGGAATAACGGAACCTGTACCCTCTTTTTCGGCTTGTTTTGGAGAACCTTTTATGCCCTTACATCCAACGGCCTATGCGGAGATGCTGAGTAAAAAAATGACCGATGCACAAGTGGATGTTTGGTTGATCAATACCGGGTGGACCGGTGGACCCTACGGAGTAGGTTCCCGTATAAAACTAAAATATACCAGGGCCATGATATCAGCCGCAATGAAAGGAGCGCTTAAACATGTGGACTACGAACAACATCCGATCTTTGGGCTTCATATGCCCAAGTATTGCCCTGGTGTTCCATCCGAAATGTTAGATCCCATGAATACGTGGTTACAAAAAGGGGTGTATGTGAGCAAAGCGATACAACTGGCACATTCCTTCCATTTGAACTTTGATAAGTTCATAGACCAAGCATCGGACGAAATCATGCATGGAGGCCCGCTTATAGATGCGCATCAGGTATTGGACCATCATTTGTAACCTTACTTTAAAACCTTGGGAAAGCCTATTGAATACAGATAAAGGCCATACCAAGGTATAGACAACTTTAAACGAAATAGCATGGGTAAGCACTTTCATATACGATCACTAGGAGAACCGTCAATGCCCTCACCCTTGGATCTTAGCAAGGTAAAAGGGGATAAAATTTTTAATTTCATCGCTCCGGAAGAAAAAATCCTGTATGACGTTTCTCTTGAGGATTTTAAAAAATGCCTCGCTAATAACAGGCAACCGCTCTGCTTGGAAAAGGCCGGGCCAAGGGAACAAATTTTCTTTGATCCCAAACATACGAAGGTCGGGATCGTAACATGCGGAGGATTATGCCCTGGAATCAACAATGTAATTCGAAGTATCGTTATGGCCTTACACTATTTTTATGGTGTGGAAGATATTCTAGGTATACCTTATGGATACGAAGGACTTAATGCCAAAAGCAAACATAAATTTATAAGACTCACCCCAGATATGGTAAAGGACATACATCAATTTGGCGGCACCATATTAGGATCTTCAAGAGGGGGACAGAGTACAAAGGATATGGTACGGACACTAAAAGAGAACCACATAAACATTCTGTTTGCCATTGGCGGTGACGGTACGTTAAAAGGGGTAGAAGCCATAGGGTGTGAAATAGAGGAACAAGGTTTGGAAATAAGCGTTGTAGGTATCCCAAAAACCATTGATAATGATATTGACCTTATCGATAGATCTTTTGGTTTTGAAACCTCTTTTGATGTGGCGACACCCATAATACGAGATGCCCATAACGAGGCTACAGGCGCCTATAACGGGGTTTCCATTGTAAAGTTAATGGGTAGGGACAGTGGATTTATTGCCGCTTCCGCAGCGGTTGCCATGCCTGTGGTCAACTTTGTGCTGATTCCCGAGATGAATTTTGAACTCGAAGGTGAAAACGGGTTCTTATCCACACTGGAAAAACGATTGAACCAAAAACATCATGCCGTAATCGTAGTTGCCGAAGGTGCGGGACAACATCTATTGGAACATCACGGGGAAGCAATCACCGATGCATCGGGAAATAAAAAACATAAGGACATCGGTACTTTTTTAAAAGGGAAAATAAACTCCTATTTCAAATCCATTGACGAACCTATTACCATTAAATATATAGACCCCAGCTATATCATAAGAAGTGCGGCCGCCAACCCTGCAGATAGTATTTTCTGTAGCAGGTTGGCCTATCATGCCGTGCACGGAGCCATGGCGGGGAAAACAAGATTTGTAATAGGCATGCTCAATGGGCAGTTCGTTTACCTGCCCATTACCGAAGTTGTAAGGGAAAGAAAAAAGATAGATATGGAAGGAGAGTTTTGGTTTTCCGTTTTGCAAAGTACGGGTCAACCATTCATTATGAACTAATTGAGGACAAAACAAGTTCCTGCACCAACAAAACAACACAGATGTTGAATGTTTGGACGTATGGAAAAAAAGGATCACAAAAGAGGGTGACATATATTTAAAATAAGTAACGTCTAAAGAATTGTATCAACAAAAAAGGAGAAAACACATGAAAAAAACATACAAAATTTTAGTGCCGTTCGATTTTTCGGAAGCGGCCAAAAGTGGTTTGGACTATGCCGTCGGATTTGCGGGCCATAGGGATGATATCGAAATCACCCTATGTTATATCACCGAAGAAAAAGACCTGGAGACCATTACATTGGCCTTTGAGGAAAAGCAGGCCATTTACGTCGATGATCTAAAACTGCCCATGTCTTGGATGCTTTTAGAGGATTCAGTGACCGATTCCATTCTAAAAATGAAAACGGAAAAGGAAGTTGACCTAATTATCATGGGGACCTCGGGAATAATGCATGCCGAAGCTATGAATACGCATACCTCACAATTGGTTTTGGAAGCGGATTGCCCGGTATTTGCCATTCCCCAAGGACATAAAAAATTTAATCTGGAACATATGGCCCTGGTCCTAGGACCAAATGAAATCGATGATCCCAAAGTATTGAACACCCTTTTGGATATGGTACGGAAATTTAATTCCCGTGTACATGTCGTGACCATTGAAAAAGAACCCAACAGCTATGGGTATTCCGAAGCCGACACAAAAAACGAAAATATATTGCAATACTATTTGGAAGGTTTTTATGAAGATCATACCTTGATCAAAAGTGAGGATTTGGTAGAAGGTATCCTGACCCATACAAAGGATAAAAAAATTGATGCAATAGCCATTCTTCCCAGAAATCACACAAAAAAAACCAGTCCTTCCGAAGGGAAGCTAACGCGCCAGTTGATACTCCATAGTGAAATACCCATTTTGGCCATAGA
>JBCBZE010000114.1:0-9178 GCA_039815505.1 Bacteroidota bacterium
GCGTAATGCCTACCAGAAATGCAAGGAACGGTATGCTTTTTACGGCGCATGGTACCATAAATATAAAGAACAAAAAATGGGAGGATGACTTTTCCCCTATCGATGAAACGGGAACTACTTTCGTAGATCGTGAATATTCAAGGGCTTACTTAAGGCATTTGTTCGCCGCCAATGAATATTTGGGGAAACAGATTGCCACTATCCACAATCTTGGTTTCTATCTTTGGTTGGTCCGCGAGGCCAGAAAGCATATTTTAGCGGGGGATTTCTTGGATTGGAAGAATAAAATGGTACAACAAATGGACAAAAGACTGTAATGCTCACCATTCTGGATAAATACATATTAAAACGTTATTTGGCCACCTTCACGGTCATGTTGTTGCTATTTATCCCAATAGGTATCATGGCGAATTTAGCGGAGCAAATTGGCAAAATGATCGACAATGAAGCCCCCTTAAACGATATTTTGGTCTACTATTTAAATTTTACCATTTATATAGGCAGCCTATTATTTCCTATTTTTTTGTTTTTATCCGTAATTTTCTTCACCTCCAAATTGGCAAACAATACCGAGATCGTTGCCATATTAAGTTCCGGTGTGTCCTATGGGAGGTTTTTGAGACCTTATCTCATCGGTGCATCGATAATTGCCATTATTCTTTTTTTCATGGGTATGTTCCTAGTGCCCCATGCTAGCAAGGGGTTTAATGAGTTTAAGTTTAAGTACTTAAAAAAAGGTAGGCAGGACAGGGTTACGAGCAATATTTTTAATCAGTTGAACGATCGGGATTATATCTATGTCAGTAGTTTTGACCCGGCACGTAAAATTGGATATAATTTTACGTTCGAGCATTTTACAAAAGATAACAAGCTGGATTATAAGATTTCGGCGGCGAATATACGTTGGGTTCCCAAAGATAGTATTTACAGGCTAACCTCCTATGTAAAGCGAAAAATCGCGGCAACGGATGAAATTATTGAGACCAAACGTAGACTGGATACCATTTTCACTTTTAAAATAGAGGATCTTACACCTGTCTCTTACGTAGCCGAAACCAAGAACTTGTTTGAGCTTAATGAGTTCATCGATGTTCAGAAAAAAAAGGGTGCCTCCAATATAAACACCTATATTTTGGTGAAGTATAAGCGTTGGGCATTGCCCTTGACCGCATTTATCCTTACCATAATAGCAGTTGCGGTTTCTTCCGTAAAACGAAGAGGGGGAATGGGAATAAATTTGGCCTTTGGCATCGTTGTCGCATTTATTTATATCTTTTTTGACAAGGTGTTCGGAACCTTGGCCGAACAATCTGGGTTTCCACCTTTGTTGGCCGTTATTATTCCGAATCTGTCTTTTGGTATTTTAGGTCTTTACTTACTGCAGAATGCCAAACGTTAAGCTGAAAAATTATCTTCATTTACACTTTATCATATTTATCTGGGGTTTCACGGCCGTATTGGGTAAATTAATTACTATAGATGCATTGCCCTTGGTGTGGTATAGAATGTTGATCGCCGTAGTTCTAATTGCGCTTTTTATCCTTTTTAGAAAATACGGGCTAAGCGTGTCATCCAAAAACATAGGGATATTGGTATTGGCCGGTATTATTATAGCGTTGCATTGGGTTACCTTTTTCAGGGCCATTAAAGTTTCCAATGTATCCATAGCCCTGGCTACGATGTCTACGGGTGCGTTGTTTACCGCTTTACTGGAACCGCTATGGTACGGTAGAAAAATGATCTGGTACGAAGTGGTCTTTGGTCTTATCGTTGCGTTGGGACTATACATAATTTTTAATGTTGACGCAGCTTATGTGGAAGGCATAACATTGGCTTTGATCTCTGCACTGCTGGCCTCTATTTTCTCTTTGATCAATGGTAAATTGATCCAGAAAGAAAGACCTTCGGTTATTTCGTTTTATGAATTGGGAAGCGGTGTACTGTTTCTTAGTTTCTACCTGGCCATTCAGGGAGGGTTTGATCCAGGTTTCTTTGTACTGTCCCCAAACGATTGGGTTTTCATTTTTATCCTTGCATCCGTATGTACCGCATATGCATTCATAGCCTCTGTAAAAGTGATGAAGTATATTACGCCCTACACGGTGATGCTATCCATAAATTTGGAACCGGTCTATGGAATTATATTGGCTTTCCTTATTCTAGGCGATAGTGAACGAATGAAACCCGAATTTTATGTGGGAGCCGCGATTATTTTAGGTACGGTAGTCCTCAATGGGATGCTGAAGACTGTGCTCAAGTTAAAAAAAGAAGGTAGGGGTTAGGGTTCTCCATTAAAGTTTTATATTTGTCCGTTAAGACAAACAAAACCCGCAAATACATGGAATATTTGGATTTTGAACTTCCTATAAAGGAACTCGAAGAGCAGTTGGATAAGTGCACTATTATTGGAGAAGAAAGTGATGTTGATGTTACGGAGACGTGTAAGCAGATAGAAAAAAAACTGGTGGAGACCAGAAAGAGTATTTATAAAAACCTTACGGCCTGGCAACGTGTTCAACTCTCCAGGCATCCCAACAGACCTTATACCTTGGACTATATCAACGCCATATGCGGGGATACATTTTTGGAACTTCACGGTGACAGAAATGTAAAAGATGATAAAGCCATGATCGGCGGTCTTGGAAAAATAGGTGACCAAAGTTATATGTTCATAGGTCAGCAAAAAGGCTACAATACAAAAACTAGGCAGTATCGCAATTTTGGTATGGCGAATCCGGAGGGCTATAGAAAAGCGTTGCGATTAATGAAATCCGCGGAGAAGTTTGGCCTACCGGTAGTTTGTTTGATCGATACTCCAGGAGCATACCCCGGCATTGAAGCGGAAGAACGTGGTCAAGGTGAGGCCATTGCCCGAAATATTTTGGAAATGACCAGGCTTAAGGTTCCTATAATTGTGGTGATAATTGGTGAAGGAGCCTCTGGGGGAGCCCTCGGAATAGGCGTGGGAGATCGGGTATTGATGTTGGAAAACACTTGGTACTCCGTTATTTCACCCGAATCCTGTTCATCTATCCTCTGGAGAAGTTGGGAGTATAAGGAGCAGGCCGCAGATGCCCTTAAACTTACGGCGACGGATATGAAAAAGTTGAAAATTATCGATGAGATTGTCAGGGAACCCGTTGGCGGGGCACATAGCAATAGGGACAAGACATTCGATATTGTAAAAAATAAAATAGCTACACATTACGAGGATTTAAAAAAGTTATCACCAAAAGATTTGGTAAAAGCGCGGATGGAAAAATATGATGATATGGGAGTCTTTAACGGTTAATCAGCGTTTTTATCAAGTTCAGAAAAACCCAAACCATACCTAATTCGGATTTTTTTGGTTATCAACACAATTTTGTAACTTATGAACAAGTCAATGTTGATGACCTGTTGATAGCGCATAGGCTATCGCTCATGTTAACTTAAAGTTAATTCCCTACTTTCGTAGCCATGGAAAAATCGAACCCAATTGTTGGTCGTAAAATAGACAAAACCGCTATAATCAATCTGGAAAGGGGCAAAATACCCCCGCAAGCTGTTGATTTAGAGGAGGTTGTGCTTGGGGCAATGATGATTGACAAGAAAGGGGTCGATGAAGTAATAGATATCTTACATGCGGATGTCTTTTATAAAGACGCCCATCGTTATATTTATGAAGCCATTTTTACATTGTTCGAAACTTCTGAACCAGTGGATTTATTAACCGTTTCGACGCAATTAAAGAAAGATGAACGTTTAGAGGCCATAGGGGGTGATTTTTATCTGATAAAGCTCACGCAAAAAGTGGCATCTTCCGCTCACATTGAGTTTCATGCACGTATTATTCTTCAAAAGTACATCCAACGAAGCCTTATCAAAATATCCAACGAAATTATTGAGGATGCCTATGATGATGCTTCGGACGTTTTCGATTTGTTGGACAATGCAGAATCAAAATTGTACGATGTTACCCAAGGAAATTTAAAACGTTCGGCGGAGACTGCCCAAAATTTGGTCATTCAGGCCAAAAAACGAATCGAAGAGATTGCAAACAAGGAGGGACTAAGCGGTATTCCCTCTGGTTTCGATAAAGTGGATAAACTAACCTCCGGATGGCAACCGAGTGATTTGGTCATCATCGCGGCACGCCCGGGTATGGGTAAAACGGCATTGACTTTATCCATGGCCAGGAATATGGCTGTGAATTCCAGTATTCCGGTAGCATTCTTTTCGCTGGAAATGTCATCTGTACAATTAATTACCAGATTAATATCTTCCGAAACAGGCCTGTCTTCCGAAAAGTTACGGACAGGGAGGCTAGAGAAGCATGAGTGGGAGCAATTGAACGTTAAAGTAAAAACGTTGGAAAAGGCACCTTTGTTTATAGACGATACCCCATCACTTTCCATATTTGATTTAAGGGCAAAGGCAAGGCGATTGGCTTCCCAACATGGTATAAAATTGATTATTATAGATTATTTGCAATTAATGACCGCTGGCAGTAGCCAAAAGGGAGGAAATCGTGAACAAGAGATTTCCACGATTTCGAGGAACCTGAAAGCCTTGGCCAAAGAATTAAATGTTCCGGTATTGGCACTGTCCCAGTTGTCTAGGGCCGTTGAAACCAGAGGTGGTAGTAAAAGACCTATTCTATCCGATCTTAGGGAATCTGGCGCCATTGAACAGGATGCGGATATCGTTTCTTTCATTTATCGACCAGAGTATTATAAAATTGATGAGTGGGATGATGAAGAAAGGACCCCTACACAAGGTCAAGCGGAGTTTATTGTGGCGAAACATCGAAACGGTGGTTTAGATAATATTAGGTTAAAGTTCATTGGTCAGTTGGGTAAATTCGATAATTTAGATGACTTTGATTCTCCTTTCGAGTTTCAATCCAAGATGAATGCGAATGAAGAAAATCCGTTTGTGACTAAAAATCTTCCAGATGCCAATGAAGCCTTTGGGAGTTCCATGAACGATGATCTGGATCCTGATGACACCAATGATGTACCTTTTTAAATCATTAAAATTACAATCCCTCAGAGTACTTTCTATAGGGTTTTTTCTATTGTTTTTCACCGCTTCTTTTGAAGCAGCTGCTTCTACTATTCTTATTCCTATGGATGCAGATGGTCAAAAGAATCATTTAAAGGCATATGGTATTACCTATTGGGTATTGGCCAAACAACAAAAAGTGCAATGGCTTTTAAATTATAGAGGAGGCTCCTTCTTGTTACCGGACGGTGAGCGTATTCGAAAAGAATGTCAAATACGGGGCGTATCCTTTGAAATCTTATCGGATGCCCAAACCGAAGGAATCTTGGAATCCATTAGCAGCCCATCGCAAAACCAAGATGCCGTAATTTTAGAAAAAGCGCCAAAAATTGCCGTTTATTCCCCCAAGGGAAACCAACCTTGGGACGATGCCGTTACCATGGTACTTACCTATGCCGAAATTCCTTATGTGACCATATATGATGAAGAGGTATTGGAGGATAAGTTGGTATTGTACGATTGGTTGCATTTGCACCACGAAGACTTTACGGGACAGTACGGCAAGTTTTATGGGGCATACAGAGCGGCACCCTGGTATATAGAAAATAAAAAGAATGCGGAGGCTTTGGCCGCTAAATTGGGTTTCAGCAAAGTTTCGGAACAAAAAAGGGCCGTAGCCCTAAAAATCCGAAATTATGTCATTGGAGGTGGATTTATGTTCGCCATGTGTTCCGCTACCGATAGCTATGACATAGCGCTTGCTTCCGATGGCGTGGATATCTGTGAACCTATGTTCGATGGAGATCCTTCCGATGCCAATTACCAGAGTAAATTGGATTTTCGGAAAACATTTGCCTTTACTAATTTTATTTTGGAAAGAAACCCTTCCAGATATGAGTTTTCTTCCATTGACATGACCAATAAGCGTAGAAACGTACCCAAAGAATCAGATTATTTCTCATTAATGGATTTCTCGGCTAAATGGGATCCGGTCCCTACAATGCTGTGTCAAAACCATACCGCATTGGTGAAAGGTTTTATGGGACAGACCACGTCCTTTACCAGGGATGAAATTAAGCCTACGGTCATGATACTCGGGGAGAATAAAATCAATGGGGAAGCCCGTTATATCCATGGTATAAAGGGCAAAGGTTTTTTTACATTTTATGGGGGGCATGATCCGGAGGACTACCAGCATAGGGTGGGAGATCCAAAAACGGAATTGGAATTGCACCCAACCTCTCCCGGATACCGACTTATCTTGAATAATGTACTATTCCCGGCTGCCAAGAAGAAGAAGCAGAAAACCTAAGATTTTTTACTTTCCAGAAGCTTTTCCAAAATTCGTTCCACACCATTTTCATCGTTGCTCAACGTGGTATACTTGGCTGCCTCTAGAACGTTTGGGTGTGCATTGGCCATCGCAAAGCTATAATCGGCCATTGCCAACATTTCCAAATCATTATTGTAATCCCCGAAGACCAAAGTTTCACTGCCACTTATATTGTTTTCTTCCTGTACTTTTTGTAAGGCAAAACCTTTGTGGGCATTTTTGTGCGACAGATCTACCCAATTGGCTCCGGAGACCTTTACTTTTAATTGATTTTCCAAATGCCGAACAGCGGGATATATATATTGTTCAGAGTTCTCAAAATGATAAATGGCTATTTTTAAAATTTCGGAATTTACATGGTCCAGATGATCTACTATAGTGTACCCCGAATAATATTGCCTAAGCATATCCAAGAATTTATCGGAATGATTCACGAGGTACGCGTTGTTTTTTCCGCAAAGTACGGGATGCGCCCCTTCAATAGGCCGCACAATTTCCAATAATTCGGTTATCGTTGTATGCGATAGGGGAGTGGACAATATTTCCCGTTCTTTCTGTTTTGCAAAACCACCGTTCTCCGCTATAACGATGATGTCATCCTTTATGGAATCCAATTTTTCAATTATACTACCATATTGCCTGCCGCTGGCAGCAACAAAAAGAATTCCATGCTTCTTTAATTCGTCGAATAATTTAAAAAAGTGGGAACTTACTTCATGTTTGGAGTTTAATAAAGTGCCGTCCATATCGGTCACCACCATTTTGATATTCGATAGATCCATAAGCTTTCCTTTAAAAGCCACAAAGATATTTTATCTATATTAATTGTATAGGGCATATAGTTAAACTTTGTATTATTTTAGAGCAACAATACCGGTTCAGATGAAATTCTATCAAAAAGAAATACAACTTCCTGCTTTTCCACGTGGATTTCATCTTATTACACCTATTGTTGATCGATCCATTTCCGAAATGGAACAGATACAAGCAGGCATGCTTCATGTTTTTATCGCGCATACATCTGCAAGCCTTACGGTCAATGAAAATGCCGATCCTACGGTAAGGGAAGATTTTGAAAGTCATATCAATAAGATGGTTCCTGAAAATGCTCCCTATTACAAACATACTTTTGAAGGATCGGATGATATGCCAGCGCATATAAAAGCATCTTTAATGGGCTCCTCCATTCAGGTTCCCATTACCAGGGGAAGATTAAATCTGGGCACTTGGCAAGGCATATATTTATGCGAGCATAGAAATAATGCGACCGGTAGAAAGTTAATAATAAGTTATTTTGGGATTTGAACGCTTAATTTTTTTTTCATTTGAAATATAGCATAAAACAATTTTTTCAATTATTGATGGTCTCTTTTATCTTTTGGATATTGGTCTGTTGCCTCTTCATTATGATCAGATATTATGCCTTAGCCGAAGAAGGGTTGATCGTTGACTATGGTTTGGATATTCCTATAAACCAATGGATTGATTTCGGAATCGTAGCGGGTTTGTTTATTGGTTTTTTTTACGCTATTATCGAATTTTTGTTCGATACGTATCTTATAAAGCGCTTGTATTTAGGGTTGTCCATTCTCATTAGGACCCTTATATACCTGATACTCTTAATATCATCGTTGACTTTGATCATGGAAATTGCCGAGCTTCGTTTTGATAGGGATTTGCCCAATGAGTTAGGTTGGTGGCGTACCAATAAAATGTTTTGGCTAAATGTTGTTTATTTTGGTATTTTTTCGGTGGTATTTTCCTTTCTTAAAATAGCCAAGGAGCGCTTCGGAAGAGGTACGTTCCTTAAACTTTTGGTGGGAAGATATAGAAAGCCCATTGAAGAGGAACGTATATTTATGTTTTTGGATTTAAAATCTTCCACGACCATTGCTGAACGTTTAGGTCATTTAAAATACAGTAAGTTGATACAAGATTGTTTTTTGGATTTAAATAGATTTTTAGACCCATATGGTGCCGAAGTATATCAATATGTGGGGGATGAGGCGGTATTGAGTTGGGACTTTAAAAATGGTGTAAAACGCAATAACTGTATCGGTCTTTTTTATGCCTTTCAGAATCGAATGAAAAAACGAATTGCATATTATCAGAATAAATACGGGGTTTTTCCTGAATTCAAGGCCGGAGTGCACGGAGGGAAGTTAATTGTGGTCGAAGTAGGCAGTGTTAAAAAAGAGTTGGCCTATCATGGGGACGTTATCAACACGGCTTCACGGATTCAAGGGCAATGTAATGCCTATGGGGAAAAGTTATTGATTTCCGAAGAATTATTGAGCCATTTACATCTTTCCAAGAAATATGTAGTGAAAAAGATGGATCAGTTACAATTGAAGGGGAAAATGAACGATCAAACTATTTTTGCTGTTCATGGGAAATAAAAAAGGCCGCTCAGGTAGAGATACTTTGAAAAGTAATTTGGTGATGACCGGTTTTAATAATTCACTAAAACCCTAAGAGTTGTGATGCTTTTAGCATAAGATATGCCAAGTTCCCCGTTTATATGGTTTTTTGTTTTATAGAACGTTTGATCTTAAAGGCTTGTATTGGGAATTGGATATAGCAAGGGTGTGGCCCATGGGGACAAATTGTCCGCCCTAAATCGTATAAGTGCTTCATTGCCATTACCTTTTTCCCATTCAAATGCATACCTAATATGTTGCGTATCCCGGTGTATGGCTACGAAAGCAACGTTTCCGCGGGCATCATACTCATATTCGGAATAGAAAGGCCCATTTAATTTGATCTTGATCAACTGTCCATCCTCATTGTACGTATAGAAAGCTGTATTTTGTATGTTTTGAAAAACAGGGTTTTCTCCTTGATCAACAAGAATATTCA
>JBCBZE010000006.1:0-34124 GCA_039815505.1 Bacteroidota bacterium
CACCTGGATAGCGGCAGGAGCAGGGGGCGGATCCAATAAATAGTTGGGGAAACACTGTTCAAAATGTCTGCCCATCCATCCCGTTCTTTCCCCGGAAGTATCCGTAGTAGTTAAATCGGTATTGGAAAAAATATCGGAACCTGTAAAGTGCGATAGACTTTGACCTTCATAACCAACCCCGTGAACGGCCTTGAACTGGCCATCGCCCCACATGGATTCCAAGGAATTCATATAGGTAGGGATGCCAAATTCATCGGTAAGCCTCAGAATTTTACTTTCCGGAATGTAGATATTAGGTCTGGCATCACGGTAGGTGCCATATTGTTCTATGGGGATAACGGTACTTAGTCCGTCATTACCTCCGGACAATCGTATCAATATTAATATATTATCCGTCTCTCCATCGGAAATGGCTGCGGTCAAAGGGGACGGGGCTGACGCTGTCAGCATATGGCTGCCCAACATCATGGAACCGGATCCCGCTATTCCAAGAGCCTGTAAAAAGGAACGTCTGCTCCAGTATTTATGCTCCTGGTCGTGACCATCTTGATTATCTTTATTTGTGGGTATATGAGTATTATGACACATAATAGTAGGTTTTATTTAAGTTGAAACTCAGGTTGTTTGGCGAGATGTTGTAAAAGCAGATAAACCTGCATAGGAACTTCCGGGCTAATGTCTAACATCCACAAAGATGTACCGCCATCAATAAAATCAGGACTGTAATAGTCCGGGACGGTACCATCTACTTCTGCAAAAGCGGAAAGTGCGTTCCCATATTCATCATCCAGTATTCCTTTGGGGAAAAGTTTGTTTACAATGGCCCTTGTTACGATATCCGGGTTACTGGTACCGCTATTGGCCGGACCCACTACATCCACCGCAAATGTCCTGAACTGTTCAGGATTGTTTTGAAAAAAGCCTTCCAGTATCATTTCTATGGAAAGCCATCTTCCAATCATGAAATTGGTATTGATCCATGTACGGTCTCGTTGCCATCCGGCGACATCCACGGGATCAAAAAGTTCCTGACCTAAAAGTCTACTGGCATCGATAGCGTTTAACAGAACACTATCATCATAGGAAAAATTGGTTTCCTTGATGACGTTCAAATAAAAATCGAACGGACTTTTGATGATAACGCCAATGGCATCATCATCAAAAAAGTGTTGACTCTTGAACAATTGTGAAAGCACGGGTGCCAATTCAAAATTATTCTGTACAAAGGTCGTTGCCAAACCGTCAATGATCTGTGGGGCAATACCTCCATTGGTAGGGTCGTCACTAGAATCGGGGTGTATAAAGAATTCATATAACTTTCTACAGATAAAAACGGCAATTTCGTTGGCACGTTCTTCAAAGAGAATATTCATGACATCGTCGTATCCCCAATTTCCGGTTCTGCCCAAAATAGTTTTACTTCCGGCGTCGAAACGTTCTGGATTGAAGGTCACCGGGGTACAACCCACTTCACCTCTTTCCACATAACCGGTCAAGGCCCTGGCAGTTTCGATGATATCTTCTTCCGTATAGGCATTTCCTTCGCCAAGGGTAAACAGTTCGTAAAGTTCCCTAGCATAGTTTTCATTGGGATTGTTACCATTGTTAAAAGCACCATCCAAATAATACAACATGGCGCTGGTAAGGCCCATTTCACTTACAAAGTCCTTAAAGTTGCCAAGGGCATAACGTTGAAGCGTATTGGTATAATAATAAAGGAATGGGGTACAATCGTACACATCCAATTCCGTTACCAAATGATTGCTCCAGAAAAAGCTTAAACGGTCCCTAAGATTGTTGTTGATGAGTCCATTAGTATAGGCAAGTCTCCATTCCTGGGCTTGGGCTCTTTTAACAGGGCCGTCTTCTTCAGGATAATTGGCATTGGTCCAGTCTGCCCAAACGGGCGGGGCCAGGGGTGCCAAGTTGATCGCTTCATTGATGAGGTTGTCCACCAAGGCATCGGCAGACTGGCCTATTGCTTGGTTAATGGTCGCAACGGAAGCGCTGAAACCTAATCTTCTGTACAAGTGAGCCGCTTTGTTCGCGTCCAAGGGAACGGTATACGGCGCTAATGTTGAACTATTACAGTTAACGAAATATTCCATAGTTTTTGAGGCATTAGTATATGTTCATAGCTTTGGGGGCTACCTTAAAACGTTTCAATACTTGGTATAGTATACCGATAAACGTATTTTGACATTCAATGCGACCAATTTACGATGTTGTGTTTGATTCAGACGATGAAATGTTAATTTTTTCGATGAAATGCAACATATTGACACTATTTTTCAAAAACTATGGGAAAACACAATGAATTTGGTAAGAAAGGAGAGGACTTGGCGGTAGCTTATTTGATCCAAAAAGGCTATATAATCAAACATCGCAATTACAGATATCTCAAGGCCGAAATAGATATCATAGCCCAGAAAGAAGAACAGCTGATCGTTGTTGAGGTAAAATCCAGAAGCACTACCTTTTTAAAACATATCGCGGATACGGTAACGGAGAAAAAAATAAAATTATTGGTGATGGCCGCCAATCATTTTGTCATTGATAACGATATGGATGTGGAGGTGCGTTTCGATATCATCACCGTTCTTAAGAAAAACGACATTTTTGAAATTGAACACTTGGCAAATGCTTTCTATCATTTTTAAATATTTGTTTTATTTGTAACAATTTGTTATTTTTGATTCTTATTGATTGAAAATGAAAACAATTTCATCTGTTGTAGAGCAATACATTAAAAAGAAACCTTTTTTACAAAGCGCATTAGCTCAAGGAATCATTAACCTTACTTCATTATCACGGATCGTAAAACCGGAAATCGAAGATGAACTGGGAAAGGACATCCGAAACGGTGCTATTGTTATGGCCTTAAAGCGACTATCCGATGATTTGGAATTTAGGGCTACCCATAAGATCATAAAAGTACTAAAGAATATAGGTGAGATTACGGTACGTTCCTCGCTTACCGATTATACTTTTTTGGCATCTGATTCCATATTGCCCCAACAGGCGAAGCTTTTGGAAGAGGTCAATGCCAACCAAGATGCATTCTATACCTCTTCTCGCGGTGTAAATGAGATCAATATTGTCATCAGCAATAGTATGGATACCATTGTGGAGAAGCTTTTTAAAACGGAGAAATGTACACAGAAAGCGGAAAATTTGTCGTCCATTACGGTGAAATTACCGGCAGAGAACGTATCCGTTCCCGGTATCTACTATTTCATTTTCCAGCGTTTGGCCTGGGAAGGAATCGTATTGTACGAAGTCATATCCACGACGAACGAGTTTACTATTTTGGTAAACGATGATCAGGTGGATATTGCCTTTAAGACAATCAAGGATTTAAAGACTTTATAATTGATTACTTTCCAAAAAAGAAAGCACTTCTTTATAATCGTTGGGTTTGGCTATGATTTTTTTATCCCTATCCAGCACAAAGTACGAAGGGGTTTCTTCTATGGCATACAATTTGGCATAAGCGCTTTCCCATTTGCCCAAGGAGATGGCATGGGTAAAATTCGTTAGCGTATCGGCCACTGTTTTCCAGCCGGCCGTATCGTCCTCCAAACCTACTGCTATCACCTTTAAAGTAGTATCCTCTTTTATTTTTTCATGAAATTTGGGCAACTCGTTTAAACAATGGGAACAGCTGCTACTCCAAAAAACGAGCACATAATGTTTAAAACCGCTCAATGCGCTCAGTTTTATTGTTTCATCGGTAGCGTTTTTCCACAATAGTTCCGGAGCTACCTCACCAAACCGTAAACGGTTATGCCGTTCGATCTCGTTGATGATGTCTTTATTATCGGTTTCCCGCAATAAAGGCCCAAGATAGGTATGGTATATAAAATCCGAATTGGCGTTAAAACTTTTTAAGGCTGTTTGTGACCATAGGTTATAATAGAGATGCATTTTAAAATCAGTATCCAAGCCTTTTAAGTGGCCATCTACCTCGATTAGGTTCTTTTGTATCCCATCTTCGATTTTTTCCTTGGATAGTTGGGCTAAAGGCAAAGCGGTAAAGACATAGTTTATAATCTTGTCCGTTAAAAAGCCGGATGCCTGTAATACCGGATTTTTGAAATCGAGTGCCTTAAAATAGCTTTCCTTTTTACGTTCAAGATAAACTTCAATAGCTTCAAAACCTGATGGAATATAGGGGCTATTGGCCATAATAAAATGATGTGCCATGGTACCTATTGACTTTTCCCCATAGACTTTCTGTGTATCCTTTAATTGGGCTACCAGACCTAAGAACAGGTCTTCATCTGTTTTCCCCGTAGTAAAGAAACCCATGATTTCTTGCTCTATATCATGTATCTTTTTGAAGTATTCATTAAATAATTGGTTTTCCCTTGATGTTATAAAGGAAACTCCATCATCCATATTAAAAGAGAGTTCAATGGCTTCTTCCCCATTATAGATAAAATCAAAATAGAACTCCTCTTGGGGAACGGCATAGACCAACCTATATGTTCCTTTCTGGGCATTTTGGGGCATAGTAAGTTTAAATGAACCCCCGGTAATAGCAGTATCGGCAATGTAAGCTTGGGAACCGGGCCTTAATTGGTAGACAATGAGCCATTTGTAATCATCGGCCGGGGAAAAAGTCCCCGAAATGCTCTGTTGCGCTTGGGTGGTAATCGCAAGGCAGACCAAAATAAAGACAATGAGACGGTTATTTTTCATGGTACTTGTTCTATTTCAAAAATTGGACCAAAAGGGTATCATTTACGAGACCGTTTCAGGAGTTTTTACAAAAGGTTGTATAGCTTTTAATGCCTTTTTCACGGAGGTGATTCCATCAAAAACCAACATCAAACGCAATCCGTTCCGAGTCTGTTTTTCCTTCATCTTACATAGACCGGGATGCGATTGTACAAATTGCAAAACTCGGGTAAAACCACTACTTTGATAAAAATCCGATTGTTGGTCCGCAATAAAATAGCCGATCAGTTTTCCTTTTTTCATGACTACTTTTTCCAGACCAATGCCATTGGCAATCCATTTAATGCGGACGGAATTCAACAAATCCTCTACTTGGGCGGGAAGTCCCCCGAACCTATCGGTCAATCCCGTTTCGAACTTTTTAAGACCTTCTTCATCACTTACCAGATTAAGTTGCGTATACAGGTTAAGGCGTTCCGTAATATTATTGACATAATCATCAGGGAACAAGAGTTCAAAATCGGAATCGATCTGCGTTTCTTTTACGAATATTTTTGGGGTACCCTCTACCTCCTCATAGAGTTCTTTAAATTCATTTTCTTTTAGCTCCTCTATGGTTTCGGCAAGTATTTTTTGGTAGGCATCAAAACCAATTTCATTGATAAAACCGCTTTGTTCACCACCAAGGAGATCACCTGCCCCGCGGATTTCCAAATCTTTCATAGCGATATTGAAACCGCTGCCGAGTTCGGTAAATTGTTCCAATGCCTGTATTCGCTTACCGGCATCGGAGGTCATCATATCATAGGGAGGGGTAATAAAGTAACAGAAGGCTTTTTTATTGCTACGACCCACACGCCCACGCATCTGGTGAAGGTCGCTCAATCCAAAATTATTGGCATTATTGATAAAAATGGTATTGGCATTGGTAACATCGAGGCCACTTTCCACAATGGTTGTAGAGACCAGTACATCGAACTCCCCGTTCATAAAGGCAAGCATCAAGGTTTCCAATTTTTTCCCCTCCATTTGTCCATGTCCTATACCAATTTTGGCATCGGGCACCAAGCGTTGTATCATTCCGGCGACCTCCTTGATATTTTCTATACGGTTATGGATAAAAAATACCTGTCCGCCCCTTTGTATCTCATAAATGACGGCATCCCTAATGGTCTCTTCGTTAAAACGGGTCACATTACTTTCTATGGGATATCTGTTGGGCGGGGGCGTATTGATAACGGATAGGTCCCTTGCCGCCATTAAGCTAAATTGTAATGTCCGGGGAATGGGGGTCGCCGTCAAGGTAAGGACATCTACGTTTTCCTTAATGGATTTTAGTTTGTCCTTTACGGATACCCCGAATTTCTGTTCTTCGTCCACGATCAACAATCCAAGGTCTTTGAACTTTACATTTTTGTTTACCAACTGATGGGTACCTATGATAATATCCACCTTACCTGCTTCCAAATGCTCCAAGACCTCTTTTTTTTCTTTGGTAGTCCGGAAGCGGTTGAGGTAATCTACCGTTACCGGCATTTCCTTTAAACGTTTTTTAAAGGTTCTGCTATGCTGAAAGGCCAGAATGGTAGTGGGGACCAAAACAGCCACTTGTTTACCGTTATCCACTGCTTTAAAGGCCGCCCTTATGGCTACTTCTGTCTTTCCAAAACCAACATCGCCACAGATCAAACGATCCATGGGCCGTTCGCTTTCCATATCCTTTTTGATATCGGCGGTGGCAGTAACCTGATCTGGGGTATCCTCATAGATAAAAGAAGCTTCCAACTCGTGCTGAAGGTAACTGTCCGGGGCATATTGAAATCCTTTTTCCAATCTACGCTTGGCATATACTTTTATAAGGTCGAACGCTATTTTTTTGACCCTTGACTTTGTTTTTTGCTTTAACTTTTTCCAAGCGGCCGAGCCCAGTTTGTAAATCTTGGGAACAGCACCGTCTTTTCCATTAAATTTGGAAATCTTATGTAGGGAATGAATACTGACATATAGAATATCCCGCTCTCCGTACATCAGTTTTATAGCTTCTTGTTGCCGGCCTTCTACATCTATTTTTTGAAGTCCACCAAATTTTCCGATACCATGATCTATGTGCGTAACGTAGTCCCCAATTTCTAATTTATTGAGTTCTTTGAGCGTAATGGCCTGTTTTTTGGCGTAGCCGTTTTTAATATGGAATTTGTGATAACGCTCAAAGATTTGGTGATCGGTATAGCAGACAATCTTTAAATCGTCCTCTATGAAACCTTTGTACAAAGGAAAAACAATCGTCTTGTAATGCACTTCCCGTTCCATTTCATCAAAGATGTCATGGAAACGCTTGGCCTGTTGATCCGAAGCGCAAAAAATGTAGTTGACATATCCTTTTTGGTGGTTGCGATTTAGATCATCCAATAATAAATCGAACTTCTTATTGAAAGAGGGTTGAGGTTTGGTGCTATAGGTGATAGAAGTATCTTGGTCATTGATCGATAGAACGGAAGACCCCCCCATTTCTATCACGCTGAATGTGGACAATTGTTTTTTGAGAAGTTCGGAATTTACAAATAGTTCCCGAGGTTCGGAATGGTTGATTTCCTCCGACAGCTTGGAAAATGCTTCCTCCGCTTTTTCAAAAAACAAAGCTATTCTGCTTAGGAGTACATCCGTATGTTTGCTGAATATAATGGTATTGGTAGAAATATAGGTAAGGAAGCTTTCCCGGGTCTCTTTTAAAAACTTGTTTTCAACATTGGGGATAACCGTAATCTTCTTTACGGTATCCACGGAGAGCTGGGTTTCTACATCGAAGGTGCGAACACTGTCTATTTCATCTCCAAAAAACTCTATTCTATAGGGTTTATCATGGGAAAAAGAGAAGACATCCACAATTCCCCCTCGAACGGAAAACTCTCCCGGTTCCGTTACGAAATCGACACGCCTAAATTGGTATTCAAAAAGTACCTCATTGAGAAAGTCAAGACTTAGGGTATCGCCCACCTTGATTTTGAGTGTATTTTTATTGAGCTCTTTTCTAGTAACCACCTTTTCAAAAAGCGCATCGGGATAGGTAACGATGACGGCCGGTTTTTTTCTGGAGTTGATACGGTTTAGCACTTCGGCCCGTAACAATACGTTGGCATTATCGGTTTCTTCTATCTGATAAGGTCTTCGATAACTTCCCGGATAGAAGAGTACATCCTTTTCACCAATAAGTTCCTCCAGATCGTTAAGATGATAGGCAGCGTCCTCTTTATCGTCTAGAATCAACAAAAAAGGGGCTTCGGAATGCTTGAACGTCTCGGCCACAACAAAAGATAAGGAAGAACCTACCAGTCCTTTTAAATGGGTGAGACTTTGGGAACGGGCAATAGCATTCTGCAGTTTCCCGGTTTGGGGAGACCGTGCAAACAGTTGTTGGATTATAGACTGGGTCAACCGTAAAAATTTGTGCAAATATAGCTACTCTTATAGTCTAATAAAAAGTAAACTATCGAAGTTTGGAAGTTTATGTAGACAATAAAAACCGAGATGTAACAATTAGGGTTTTATAGACCCGCTTTTTGCTTTGGGATATATAAGTTATTGCTTACCTTTCTAAGTGTTATGACCCGTGATATTATTAACATCAACGATTTTATTATTTTGTTGGAGGAGGCCAACTCGGATAGGGTTACCACAGATGTATGCAGTTTTGAAGAACCTTTGATAGCCGTGGCCCTCTACGGTTCCGGTAATGTACATTTATCCATGAAATATGGAACAAAACAACAGGATTATGAGCATACCAAGGGATTGGCACTTTCATTTTATGCCGATGAACGGGTAGCATGTATACATACCGTTTCAGCTACGAAACCTTTACAGTGTATCGTCATCGCCACATCGCCCAACAATTTAACGAAGTTGCCAAATAATGAGGGAGAATTGTTCAGTGAGCTGTTGCGGCAATTGGTAGAACCCTCGGACCATTATGTGGAAGGCCCTCGTTTTTTTATGACCCCTGAAATGCAACATATAGTCGACAATGTTTTTAACAACCAATACGAAGGTAAGGCCAAGATGATGTTTTTTCGCAGTCAGATAACCGCCTTGTTGTCCCACTTTTTTTGGCAGTTGTCCACCATGAACACATCTGGCATTAAGGCCTTGGAAAGGGAAAAGTTATTTTTGGCTAAAGAAATATTATCCAACAACCTGGACGCACCGCCTTCACTGTCCGAACTTTCCCGACAGATAGGACTCAATACCTTTAGGCTAAAGAAAGATTTTAAGGCTCTTTTTGGAGTCCCCGTTTTCAAATATCTTCAAAATGAACGTATGACCAAGGCACATGAGCTCATTCGGAACCAAAGAGCTACGGTACAGGAAGCCGCGTGGCATGTTGGGTATGATAGTCTAAGCTCTTTTTCCAATGCCTTTACAAAAAAATTTGGCTTTCGGCCGAGTGAGATTAGAGGTTAAGGGACTTTAGGAATCATGGAGACCGAACAAATGGAGACTTCTTCCTTCTTTCCTTTTAACGGTATACTTCCCAAAGTTTTAAATGTAAACTGTTTATGCTCAAGTTGTTTTTTCAATGTTTCGGAGATCAACAATTCCTCATTGAAAAGATTACATTGACCCTGAATTCTTGCGGCGGTGTTGATGGCGTCTCCGTGATAAGCAATCTCTATTTTATATTTTCCCACTTCGGTGACCGTAACCACTCCGCCATGCATACCGGCTTTGAAACGGGGTTCGCAGTTATATTTTTCCCGATAATGACCGCTTTTTTCTTTCAGCAAATCAGTGAACTTATAAAATGCCCTTAAACAGTTTTGATTTTGTAGCCCTACCTCCAAGGGCCAGGTCAAAACAGCTTCATCACCTACGTATTGATAGACTTCAGCCTCATTTTCAATGGTTATTCCCAAATCATTAAAGCAATCTTGAATCAGAAGACTGTATCGAATGTGCCCCAATTGCTCCGCTAAACTTGTTGAGGATTGTAAATCCAGAAACATGAAGATTCGGGTTTCCTCTCTAGGGGTATAAAATTTTCCTTGGAGTAGTTTGGTCAAATTTCCTTCTCCCAACATAAGGCTAACCTGCCGCATTACGGATAAAAATGAATCGGTGAAGAGCACATAAAAGTAAATGGCCGCACTTCCTTCGTCCGATGCAAATGTCCAAAGGCTGATCGAGGTGCCGAAGTATAATTGATATATACTATAGGCCCCAACAATAAGTAAAACAACACTCAAAATACCATAGGCAAATCGAATGAGAAAAAAACGCTGAACAGAGGTGTATTTGTAAATACGTTCCTCGGTTGTGATTTGGACATAGCCAGATACAAGCCCCATGATAGGGCCCAAGGTAAGTGCAATTTTTATACTCGATAGAAAATCAAACTGGAGACTGCCTTCTTCTGTGGTACCCAGACCCCTAACAATACTTAGAAAGATAAATGCCAGTGTCCATCCTAAGCAATAGAACTTGAGAATTCGCCACCGCCGTTTGTTCAAGATTTTTTTCAATGCCTTGTTTTTAACAATCATCAAAGTTATCCTTTTCGAACAAATCATACTCCGTTTTAAACAAATATGTCCGTACGACCCACTCTAGCTTTGCCATATAATTAAAAACGAACAGTCATGAAAATTTTTAGAGCGATCATAATCGGGATGTTTATCTGGGTCATTGGGGTAAGTATATATTCCCTATCATTTTATGTCCCGGTTTTGGAAGACTTGGAACTGCAGGCCAATATAGTATTGTGTACTACGATAGTACCCTTGGTTTGGTTCGGTTGCCACATCTACTATAAAAAGGATAAAACCATCCATGGTTTCTTACTGGGACAGACTCTTTTTAGTATAGCCGGTATTTTGGACGCATTGATTACCGTACCCTTTTTAATTATCCCCAATGGAGGTAGTTACCACTCATTTTTTACGGACATAGGTTTTTGGTTGGTTGCCCTTGAGCTTATCGCCACCGCTATGCTATACTGGTTCGTCAAAGTCTATCATGGGGTACAAAAAACGTTATAACGCTTAATAAAACAAAACGTATGGAACTTACAATTGGTAACACTATACTTTTCTTGGCCACTGCACTAACCGGTATTTCGGCAGGACTGTGTTTTACTTGGACAAATGCCGTTACTACCGGAATAGGTCAGCTAGATAATTTGGGCTATTTACAAGCTTTTCAACAAATGAATCGGGCCATACTGAACCCACTCTTTTTTGCAGTCTTCTTTAGCCCATTTTTTATGTCATTTGCCGCCGCTTTTCTGAACAAGGGCCATAGCCCACGATTATTTTGGATGACCCTGGCCGCTGCCGCCATTTATTCTTTGGGGGTAGTTGTGGTTACCATACTGGGCAATGTGCCATTGAACGAAATATTGAACGGAACCAATTTGGCGCAAAGCAGTAATGAAGAATTGCAGGCCCTTAGAACAACTTTCGAAAAACCGTGGAACAAACTCCATTTCATACGGACTATATCTTCAGCGGTTTCTTTGGGACTGTTAATTATAGCAGGAATAGGAAAATAAATTATAAACAGTAAAAAAAGTAACGATCATGAAAAACAACATTTTAGTATTGGGAGGAAAAGGGAAAACAGGTAGTAGAGTGGCAGAACGCTTAATCAAAATGGGACATAATGTACGCATTGGTTCACGAACTGAAAACCCTTCATTTGACTGGGACAAACCTGCGGGTTGGCCCGCTGTTTTGGAGGGTATGGAGAAAGTATACATTACGTACCAACCAGATTTAGCCGTGCCCGGTGCAAGGGAAGCTATAGATGCTTTTACAAAATTGGCCAAAACGCAGGGAGTCCAAAAGTTGGTTTTGCTTTCGGGCAAGGGGGAAATAGAGGCCGAACGTTGTGAGCGGTTGATCATCCATAGCGGTATGGATTATACGATAGTCAGGGCAAGTTGGTTTAACCAAAATTTTAGCGAAAGCTTCTTTTTGGAACCTATTCAACACGGTAATGTTGCTTTGCCCATGTCAGATACGAAGGTGCCCTATGTAGATGTGAACGATATCGCCGATGTGGTCGTGGCGTCTTTATTGAATGCCATCCATAACGGAGAGATTTATGAATTGACCGGACCTCGCCTTTTGACGTTTAAAGAGGTAATGCTCGAAATTGAAAAAGCTACGGGTCGAGATATGGTCTTTACTCCAATTTCTTTATCGGCCTATACCAAAATGTTAGAAGAACATGGAGTACCATCGGACTATATATGGTTGATCAACTATTTGTTTGCCGAAGTGTTGACCAATGAGCAAAACCAAGTTGTTCAACACGATATTGAAAAAGTACTGGGTCGTAAACCTATTGATTTTACCGATTATGTGGCGGAAACCGCCGCTACCGGGGTTTGGAATAGGCCGGTACATGTTTAAAATTAGAAGTTTTACAACTTTAAGTGCAAGCCCTTGGGCTTGCATTTTTTTTGTCCAATCTACTCCGTAACATAATTGGTGCTCATATAGCCGATCTTCCATTTGCCTTGTTCCCTGACCATCAATCGGATTTCTCTCTTTTTACCTCTTTGTGTATCGGGTGCCATATAGGATACAAATGCCGATTTTCCAAAAACCTCTATTTCATATGCAGGAATATCGGTAGGGGGTTGTTCCGGTTCTGGATGCTTTTCCATATAGTCCCTTGCAGATTGCCGGATACTTGCCCACCCTAATTGCTCTAGATATTTCCCTTCCCTAATGTAACATTTCATGACGAAGGCTCCGTGAGACCATTGACCTTCCCATTTTTTTATATTCCGCTGAAAGAAATACTGTGTTTCTAGCCTTAAGGCTTCTTTTATTTCATATACGGCATCCTCTATTTTTTGTGATTGCGCAACCGCACTGTTAGTCAGTAGAAAACAACATATGACAACAAAGGTTAGAAGTGGGGAAGCGGTGGTTGAGGTAATCAGTTTCATGATATTCAATTTTTATCTTTGAACAAATTTAAAGCGGAATTTGTCCTTTGGATAGTAAAAACACGTCATGGGCGAATACTTTTTTTTGCCATTTCGTTTTGAACCTTAAACTTTATGGCGGAAGTATTGGAGGGAGTTGTTCCCAAATGAGTTTTAAAATCCTTTATAAAATGACTTTGATCGGCATACCCATAATCAAAAAAATGACCTAATGCCGTGTCGGAAAGAACATTCTTTTTGTAAACGGATTTAAAGCGTATAAGATTGGAGAACTTTTTTGGGGAGATGCCTACATATTTTTTGAAATAGCGCTGTATCTGCCGATGGCCCTTGTTAATCTTCTTGGATAATTGAGTTAAGGAAATATTGCCTTTGCTATCCAGTATTTCATCTATACACTGTTGAGCAAGGTCTTCTTTTTCGGAATATGGTGTTTTGGAAACATGGGCAAGCAAAGTACGCTCTATCGATCTAATGGAATCCTCCCAAGCATCTACGTTTTTTAAGTACTCCTCCAATGTAAGCAGGTAGGAGGTGCCAAAAGTGTTTAAGGACAAGGTCCTGTCTACAACGCTAACCGCTTTTTCCCCAAATAATCTGTAAAATCCTATTGGTTTAAATTTTATACCGAACAATTTTACCTTGCCTACCCTTTTCACTAAAAGGGATCTGTTTTGGATCCCAATGACGCTAGAGCTATGGACCATTGTAATCTGGCTGTCCGCGCTTAGCGGTCTTTTGGAATACGAACCATGCAGTATAAAGATAATTTCGGGATAACCGTCTGGAATCAACAAATCTGGATATTGTTGCTCTTGGTTCTCCGAGTTTTCCATATACCAATAATAGCTGATGTACTTTTTTAGATCAGTACATGGTTCTTGCCTATGATATTGCATTATACGCGTTAAAGGGGTGGTTCGCCAAAGTGAAATTTGCTAAAAGGATCGAGCAAGGTCATCAAGGGTTTTAAATGCACGATAATAGGGTGTTAAAATCAGCTTTGCTGTTGTACAAATGACAAGACAGGCGTATGGCCTGCCCTCTATAGGACACGTAAATATTTTCCTCTGTAAGGCGTTGTTTAATACGTTTCAAATCCATATCTGCCGGCAGATAGGTTCCAAATAGATGACTGGATCTATAGGCTTCATCTTCCACGAAACAATTTTTGGAACGTAATTGCGCAATAGCCTCTTGGGATATGGCGGAACAGTATTCCTGGATATGGATGGGCTTCCATTGCAGCAACTGTTCTATGGCCTTGATCAACATAGGGACCAAAACAAAATTACTGGATTCCCCAACAGAATATCTCCCCGCTTTGGGCTGATACGCATCTTGATATTGCGTTAGGCCCGAAAAGTTTTCACTATGCAAACGGTTCATCCAGCTTTCCTCTATTGGGGTTCCATGGGCAAACACATCACTATAATAAGCGACGCCAAGGGAATATGGGCCCATTAACCATTTATAACCTCCGCATATCAAGGCGTCCGGTTGTAGTTCTTTTACCGAAAAGGGAAGTGCTCCTACGCTTTGCGTCCCGTCGATAATGAGAAGGGATTGTACCTTCTTTGTTTTTTCCCTAATTTTTTTAAGGTCGAACAGCGTTCCATCGGCCCAATGCACATGCGCCATGGCCACTGCGGCCGTACGAGTATCAATAGCCTCTAGGATGGCTTGGTTCCATTTTTTTCCACGTTGCTTAAAGTCTTTGGGAGGAGATACAATTTTTAGATGGGCACCGAACTTTTCCGCTACTTTCTTCCAGACATATACATTACTGGGAAATTGTTCGTCGACCAAAACGATTTCATCACCTTTTTTTAAGGGTACATTATTGGCCACATTGGCAATGCCATAGGAAACTGATGGTATAATGGCTATGTTTTCATGGTTTGCTACCTCCACCAGCTCCGCAAAACGTTTTTTCAGAATTATCTGTTCGGTAAAAAAGTCTTCGGAACCAATGGTGTAAGGTTGTCCTTTTCGTTTCATATTTTCGATTCCCACCGCCTCAACAGTCTTTAATTGAGGGGACATATAGGCACCGTTTAAATAGGTGACCGAATCGGAAAGGCTAAATAAATGCTTTTGATGCACTAACATAGATTATATTTACAAAGCATAAAATTAGGAAAATAAATGCTCGTCATGATGAAAAAGCAAACATGTATTTGGAACTGAAGTCAAGACCGAAAGTACGTAAAGAAAGTTTCTGCAATTCTAAAAATATCATCATTAAAAAATTATATTTGCCTATAAAATTTTACCATATATGTCGATTTTAGATTTATTTGATAGTGGTTTTCGAAAGCGAAATCAAAACCATTTTGCGGCCATTGTACGGGTGGCAATGAGTGATGAGGTCATTACCGAGGAAGAGAGAGCTTTTTTGCATAGGTTGGCCGCCAAACTTCAAATCTCCGAAGAGGAGTATAAGAAAATTTTAAAGGACTATAAAACCCACCCTATTAACCCTCCAACAAGCTATGATCGCAGGTTGGAACGTTTATATGATTTAACACAAATGGTATATGCCGATCGGGTTTTGGGCGAAAAACAAACATCGCTGTTAGAGCGCTTGGGAATTGGTCTAGGTTTTTCTACCGGAAATATATCTTACGTAATCGATAAAGCGTTGAAATTGGTCCATGCAGGTGTGGACAAGGACAATTTTATGGATGAGATCAAGCATATGAATCGTTGAATTTGGTTATGACCAAATGAGGAACGAATTTATTGCATTGCGTTATTTCATAAATTCCTCTGCCTTCTCTACCATTTTTCGACTTCCGCAGAAAAATGGTATGCGCTGATGAAGCTCCGTAGGTTGAATGTCCAAGATACGTTGGTGCCCGTCACTGGCTTTTCCGTTAGCTTGTTCCGCTAGGAAAGCCATAGGGTTACATTCATACAATAAACGTAATTTTCCATTGGAGGCCATGCTGCTTTTAGGGTACATATAAATACCTCCTTTAATCATATTTCTATGAAAGTCCGATACGAGAGACCCTATATACCTGGAGGTATATGGCCTATCGCCCTCCTCTTTTTGACAATATTTGATATAGTTCTTGACCCCTTGCGGGAAATGAATATAATTACCTTCGTTCACGGAATAGATTTTTCCCGTTTCAGGGAACTGCATATTGGGATGGGATAAATAAAAGGTGCCTATGGCCGGATTCAAGGTAAATCCGTTTACACCATCTCCGGTAGTATACACCAACATGGTAGAGGTACCGTAGACCACATACCCCGCAGCAACTTGATTTTTACCCGGTTGTAAGAAATCATCCAGGGTAACAGGGGTGCCTTCGGGAGTGATTCTTCGATAAATGGAAAAGATCGTACCCACGGAAACATTTACATCTATATTGGAGGAACCATCCAAGGGATCGATCAAAACCACATATTTATTTCGATGTTGTTCATCATTACTGTTGATACTGATAAAATCATCTTCCTCTTCAGAAGCAATGCCACAGACGATTTCCCTATTCTTCAATGTCTGTATGAACTTCTCGTTGGCCAGGACATCAAGTTTTTGTTGATTTTCACCTTGTATGTTGGTGTCACCTGCCGCCCCTAAAATATCGACTAAACCAGCCTTGTTTACTTCGTGGTTCACTACTTTGGCCGCTAAACGTATGGCGTTGATAAGTTTGGACAGTTCGCCAGATGAATACTGAAAGGAAGATTGGTTTTCAATAATAAACTCGCCTAGAGTACTATTCTTTTTATCCATTAATGGAAGTGGTGTTTTAATTGAGCACAAATATCGGGTATTTTGTGAAACTACAACGTTTTCGCAAGGTTAAGATTTTTTAAATTTATAACTTTGTGTTTTATTTGTAACATATGAAGTATACTATCAGAGAAGCAAAATCTGCTGACATGCCACAAGTACTGGGCCTTGTACAGGAATTGGCGCATTTTGAAAAAGAAGGTCATGCAGTAGAAGTAACCGTCCAAGATTTAATTAAAGATGGTTTCAAAAATGAAAAACTATTCCATTGTTTTGTAGCCGAGTATGATGGGACCCTAGTAGGAATGGCTTTGGTCTATCCAAGATACTCAACTTGGAAGGGTCCCGTAATCCATTTGGAAGATTTAATTGTAACAGATAAAATGAGAGGTAGTGGTCTGGGAAGTGCTCTATTGGCAGAGGTAATTAAATATGGCCATAGGTTGGGCGTTAGACGTATCTGTTGGGAAGTGTTGGATTGGAACGAAGGGGCCATCCGCTTTTATGAAAGTAAGGGTGCCAGGGTAATGCGAGATTGGGACGTGGTGCAGTTGGATGAAAAAGGGATACAAAATTTTGTAGATAATATATGAGAGTTTTCAAGTTTGGGGGAGCATCGGTCAAGGATGCGGACAGTGTAAAAAACTTAGTTGAGGTCTTACATGCCGTTGGCCATGAAAATACATTATTGGTGGTTTCAGCCATGGGAAAGACCACCAACGCCATGGAGAAAGTAGTAGACTCGTATTTTAAGGATAAAACTCTCCTTTCCGGAGCTATCCAAGAGGTGATTTCCTATCATTATGCTATTTTGAACGACCTGTTCTCGGATGACAAACATCCGATCTATACACGGGTAAAGCTACTTTTTGATGAGGTACAGGGTTTTTTGGCATGGAATAAATCGCCCAAGTACAATTTTGTTTATGATCAAGTAGTGGGTTATGGAGAATTGATCTCAACGACCATTCTAAGTACGTATCTCAATGAAATAGGGATGAAGAACAATTGGTTGGATGTTAGAAACTTCATAAAGACCGATAACAATTATAGGGATGCCCAAGTAAATTGGGAAAAGACACAACAAATTGTATCCACGGATATCGATAAAGGTATTCTAAACATTACCCAAGGCTTTTTAGGTAGTGATGACAATAATTTTACGACTACTTTGGGGAGGGAAGGCTCTGATTATACGGCCGCTATTTTGGCCTATTGTCTCAATGCGGATTCCGTTACCATATGGAAAGATGTTCCCGGTGTATTGAATGCCGACCCAAGGTATTTTGAAGAGACCCGATTATTGAACAAGATCTCTTACCGGGAAGCCATAGAGCTTGCCTTTTATGGTGCTTCCGTAATACACCCCAAAACGCTACAGCCATTACAGGGTAAGGAGATTCCCCTGCACGTTAAGTCTTTTATAGAACCAAAAAATAAAGGTACTACCGTAGGTAAGGGTATTGGATTGGAACCCGAAGTGCCTTGTTTTATCGTTAAAAAAAATCAGGTGCTTATGAAACTTTCCTCATTGGATTTTTCCTTTATTGTGGAAGATAGCATCAGTGAAATTTTTAAGCTGTTCCACGATCATAAAATGAAAGTAGACCTTATACAAAACTCTGCCATAAGCTTCTCGGTTTGTCTAGATAATAGATTCGGTAGGTTGCCCGAACTCTTAAAACAATTGCACCGTAGATTCAAAGTGGTGCACCATGAGCATGTTTCGCTTTATACCATACGTCATTTCAATACAAAAGCAATTGCCTCACTTCAGAATGGCAAGGAAATCCTCTTGGAGCAACGTGGTAAGGAAACGGTACAGCTCGTAGTGAAATAACAGAGCGCTACTTACCATGTAGGTCAAATGTTAAAATAAGCAGGTCATCTAGTGATTTTGCTATATTTACCGTTATCTAATTTTTAGAAAATATGGGTTTAGTGACCGCAAAGGAGGTGGCCAAAGCAATTAACCTACAACGGTACGGTTTTTTGGGAACTTTTATAGGATGGATTCTTATGAAGGTTACTAAAATATCTACCATTAATCGTTTTTATGATGATCATAAGCATTTAGAGGGAATGCCCTTTTTGGATGCCATATTGGAGCACTATGAAATAGATTTCGAAATTCCTGAAGAGGATTTTAAAAGACTACCTAAAGAGGGTTCCTATATTACCATTTCAAACCACCCTTTGGGCGGTATTGACGGTGTTTTATTGTTAAAGTTGTTACTGCAGCACCGATTGGATTTTAAGATAATAGCCAATTTTTTATTGCATCGGGTAGCACCTTTGGCTCCTTTTATCATGCCGGTTAACCCTTTTGAAAATCATAAGGATGCAAAAAGTAGCGTTACGGGGTTTAAGAACGCGCTCTTACACTTAAGGGATGGGCATCCGTTGGGTGTTTTTCCCGCTGGTGAAGTGTCTACCTATAAGGATGGGAAATTAATTGTGGACAAACCATGGGAGGAAGCGGCCTTAAAGCTTATACAAAAGGCTCAAGTCCCCGTGGTACCTATATATTTTCATGCCAAGAACAGTCGCTTATTTTATCGTCTATCGAAAATCAGTGACGTTTTTAGGACTGCAAAACTACCTTCCGAAGTCACCACGCAAAGAAATAGACATATTAAGGTACGTATAGGTCAGCCTATATCCGTAAAAGCACAAAAGGAACATGAGACCTTGGAAGAGTTTTCGGAATTACTGCGTAAAAAAACATATATCCTTTCCAATGCCTATGAAAGAGAACGCCTTATTGATAAAGTTCCTACAACCTTAAAGATTCCCAAGGCACCAAAAAGGATAGCTTCAGCAGTACGAACCGAAGTTATAGAAGGGGAAATTGAAAGACTTCGAGAAAAGAACTGTAGACTATTGCAGAGCAAGAATTACGAGGTGTTTTTGGCCAAGCAACATGATATGCCGTTTATTTTAAAGGAAATTGGAAGGCAACGGGAGGTAACCTTTAGAGCAATAGGCGAAGGTACCAATAAGGCCATAGATTTGGATGGGTTTGACTCCTATTACCATCATTTATTTCTTTGGGATGATGACGAAAAGTCCATTGTAGGTGCCTATCGCATGGGAATGGGATCTGAAATTTTTAGGAAGTATGGAATCGATGGCTTTTACCTGCAAGATCTTTTTAGAGTGGAACCAGAACTTTATGGAATGATGGAAAAATCCATAGAAATGGGACGGGCCTATATTATAAAGGAATATCAGCAAAAACCAATGCCCTTGTTCCTTTTGTGGAAAGGAATTGTACATACTACTTTGCACCACCCAGACCATAAGTATTTAATAGGCGGGGTAAGCATTAGTAACCAATTCTCCAATTTTTCCAAGTCGTTGATGATCGAATTTATGAAATCCAATTATTGGGATCCGTACGTGGCCCAGTATATCCATCCCAAAAAAGAATTTAAAGTTAAACTGAACGATGCGGATAAAGAGTTTGTTTTTGACGAAACCAAAGCTGATTTGAACAAATTTGATCGTCTCATCGACGAGGTGGAACCGGGGAGTCTTAGATTACCGGTATTGATTAAAAAATACATTAAGCAAAACGCCAAAGTAATTGCCTTTAATGTTGATCCGCTTTTTAATAATTCCGTGGACGGTTTAATGTACATCAAAATTGCAGACCTTCCCGAAAGTACCGTAAAGCCGGTTATGGAAGAATTCCAGGCAGAACTGGAACGCAAGCATGCGGAGGAGTCGCCCGAACCTTAAGGAAGCTTTTCCGATACAAAATTTTGACAAAACCCTTTGATTTCTTCCCTGGCTTTTAGAAAAGCGGCATGTTTTTCCTGCTCGGTACCCTCTACCTTGGAGGGGTCAAAAAAGTTGTGATGAATACGTTCGGCATTTTTGGACGGAATAAAAGGGCAGTTTTCCTTGGCATGGTCACATACGGTAATGATATGGTCCCATTCTATTCCCAAGTACTCATCCACATGATTGGAAGTATGCCCAGTAATGTCTATGCCGTCCTCTTTCATTATGGCCACTGCACCGGGGTTTAAACCGTGGGTCTCTATTCCCGCACTATAAATATGGGCTTGATCTTTTTGTAAATTATTCAAATAGCCATGCGCCATTTGACTTCTACAGGAATTTCCCGTGCAAAGCACCAAAACATTTTTCATACGATTACTTTTAGATGCAAATAAGTTACAAGCTACAAATCTTGTTAAAAATTAGTATTTCCCAATGCGCCGTACTGTTATTAAATGGTTAATCCATACCTACTTTTTGGCTTCGTTTTTCAAATAAAATGTTATCCTTCCATTGACCATCTAATTTTCCGACCCTTTCCCTTTTTCCAATACATCTGAATCCCATTTTTTCATGCAGTTTGATACTTCCTATATTTTCCGGAAAAATACCGGATTGTAACGTCCAGAAGCCAGCTTGTTCGCTCTGAAAAATTAAATGTTCCATAAGAAGTTTCCCCACACCACGGCCCCGGCATTTTTGGGAAATATAGATACTTACTTCCGCAACACCGCCGTAAACACACCTATCGGAAACAGGCGACAAGGCCGCCCACCCATAAATGTTATCACCTTTTTCGGCAATGATCCGGCAAGTGTTCAAATGAGCTTCGTCCCAAGCAGAATAGGAGGGAACCTGTGTTTCAAAAGTGGCAAAACCGGTAGCGATGCCCTCGTTGTAAATGGCAGCTACGCTTGGCCAATCGTCGTTTGTCATTTCCCTTACTTCCATAATAGATATACAGTTAACAACAACCGCTACCAGGTTCACAAGCTCCCTTTTCTTGCATTGACCCCACCGAAACCGGTACACCACACGCTTCCTTGGCCTTACAATCGGTTTTTTCAACGGCTAATTTTATTTTTAGGCTATGGGCATGCAATTCAAAATCGTTTACATAGAGCTGTGCCGTATGAAAATGGGGATTGCTATATTCAAATTTTACTTCGGTGTCCCGTTCCATAGGTTTAATGCTATCTACTTTCTTTAAGATGCCCAATGCCTTAAAAGCTGACATATACGCTGTTTTTTCTTTTTCTTCCGGACTTTCCCATAACTGAATTATGGTCTCTTTCCAGTAATCCGTTCCCGCACCACAGTCGACCGAATCGATGATTATATTTTTAACCTCGGTAATATGATAGTTTGCGCCCACGGTATGTCCTTCCTTATATTCAAAAAGAAGACTTTTGTTTGGATGTGCTTTCAATAGATCAAGAAATTCTTTGGTCTTCATAAATAGTTATTTTTAGTTAACAACATTTGGATTTTGTTTTATTAAAAAAGGAATTCAATCCGTTTTGTACTTCCTCCCATTTTTTTAAATTGATGCAATAGCATACCTTTTTTCCTTCTATTTCCCCTTGTATAAGGCCAATGCTTTTTAACTCCTTTAAGTGTTGTGAAATAGTGGGTTGGGCCAAACCTATTTCTTCTACGATATCATTACAAATACAGGCATCCTGACGACTTATATATTCTAAAATGGCAATCCGCGCCGGATGGGCCAACACCTTGAAGGTAAGGGCCAGTTGATTTTGATTTTTATTGAATATCTGTGATTTGGTTATCCCCATATTGTATTTATATATTGCAATATTACGATAATAAAACAAATAAAAAAAGCCAGATTTTTTTGATCTGGCTTTGGATTATTTTTAGAACCAAGGTTTCTTTCCTACTTGATAGGTATTGTAGAACTCCTCATCGGATTTGGTGAGGTACATAATACCTTCAATGAGACCTATAATTCCTGTGGCCATTAAAATAAAACTTCCGATAAATATACATAAAGTAGCATAGCCAATAATCGTTGCGCCTAACAAAATGATTCCCTCTTTTTGATAACCCAATATAAATTTATGGACCCCTAGGGAACCAAATATGATTGCAAGGATTCCGGCCAACATTTTCTTGTTGTCCCCTCCGGCACTTTGAAAAGCTTCTTTAGCGCTATCGGTAAATTCCTTTGCAGTTTCCTTTGCCTCATCGGCAAAATCACTGGCAGCTTCTTTAGCATCCCCTGCCGCTTCTTTGGCTGCATCCTTTGCATCGTCAAAAGCTTCACTGGCTTTGTCTCCCAAATCCTTATTTTCGTCTGACATTTTTGTTTTTTTTGGTGGTTAATACTAGCGATAAATGTAGCAATAATTTTTCATTTTAAAGAAAAGCTTTATCAACCGGCTCCCACAATTCCAACTTATTTCCTTCCGGGTCTAGAATCCATCCGAATTTTCCGTATTCATACTCCTCTACTTCTCCTACAATAGTGACCCCTTCATCTTCCAATATACGCAGCAGTTCAACCAAATTTTCTACTCGGAAGTTCATCATAAAGGGTTTTTCACTAGGTTTAAAATAGGTAGTGTCCTCCTTGAACGGACTCCATTGCGTGGAACAATCATTTCCTTCTTTGTCCTTCCACCAGAATGTCCAACCATATTGGTCGGTAGGTATACCCAAATGCTCTTTGTACCATTTTTTGATATGGTCCGGATCTTTTGTTTTAAAGAAAAATCCACCTAATCCTGTTACCCTGTTTTTCATGTGTTTTAAATTTTAGTTTTTGCGTTGTAATACCAAAGCCGAAATCAACGAGATAATCAATCCTATGATCATTACCGTCAAGAACATTAGAAAAGCCATGAATCCACTGCCATAATCCGGAATCTCGCCCTTATATCCCTGTTCCCTCATGGAAATTACATACTCTTCAAAGAAATCTGGATTGATCACAGTGGTATAGATAAAATCTGCAACGGCAATACCGGTAGCTGTAATTGCGGAAATAAGGAGACCTATTACCAATCCCTTCTGGAAAGTGAGCTCACCATTATTCTCCTTATCCCTGTAGTGTTTTATGCCAAAGAAGACAAAACATAAGGAAGCTATCATAGTAGTATACCCAATGATTTCTCCCATGGACATACTTAGGCCCTGACCAAAATAGAGACCAAAAAGAAAGACTATCAGTGCGAAAATAAAACCGTAAGTGCCAAATTTGATTACTGTTTTTCTCATATCATTAAAATTTAAAGTTTATGGTCCAAAAGTAAAATGGGGGAGAGGGAAAAGGGTCGTACTAAAGTACTAAAATCATTATTCCTTGATTAAAAACAATGATTTCTAAATAATGCGCATCTCTTTTGCAATTTGTACGGCCTGTGTTCTTCTTTTGGCATTGAGTTTTAACAACACATTGGAGACATGGGTCTTTATGGTACTTTCCGAGACAAACAATTTATCCGCAATTTCCTTATTGGAAAGCCCGGAGGAAATTTCTTGGAGCACTTCGTACTCCCTATTGCTCAATTCCAGCGTCTCAATTTTTTTATAGTCTATTTTACCTTCGGGCAAAGATGCTCTATGTAGACTTTTTTTATTTAGGAATACGCCAACGATAAAAAATATAATGGCCACCGCGGCGATTACAATTTCTATTTCCAAGTCCCCGTTAACGATCAAATACGTGCTTATTTGAAATAATAAAAGCAGGGCCAAGGTCAATGCCCCAAAAACAAGTACTGTTTTTTTCACGTATTAAATTTAGCAAAATTCAGCTTTTATTTTGTCCACTATGGTCTGTGCCAACTTTTCTTTGCTTTCTATGGTCCACCCCGCAACGTGGGGGGAAAGAAGTACTTTTTTGTCATTGATAAGGTACTGAAAGGAATCGGGTAAATTATCGGTTTTATTTGTAGAATTGGTTGAAAAAAGTTGTTCAAAGGAAGTTTTTTCGTATTCCAACACATCAAGGCCGGCACCCAAAATCTTCCCGGACTTAAGGGCCGCAACCAGATCTTTGGTGTGGATACATTTACCCCTGGCGGTATTTAATATCCAAAATGGTTTTAGAAACGCATCTATGAATTCTGCATGTATCATTCCAATGGTTTCCGGGGTTTGCGGTACATGCAAACTCAGTACATCCGATTTTTGTTGTAGTTCCAAGATACCTACCTGGCGGGCATTTTCATCCCCTACACCGCCAATAATATCATAGCAAATAACTTCTATATCAAAACCCCGTAGTTTTTTGGCAAAGGCCTTACCCATATTTCCATAACCGATAATACCCACTGTTTTACCATCCAACTCTACACCACGGTTGCCTTCACGGTCCCAAATGCCCTGTCTGACCTCACCATCCGCTTTGTTCATTTTGTTGAAGAGGGACAGTAACATGCCTAACGTATGTTCTCCCACGGCATTCCTATTGCCCTCTGGTGCGGCGGCCAGAAATATATTCTTTTGCTTGGCGTAGCCCACATCGATGTTTTCCAATCCCGCCCCAACACGACCTATAAACTTGAGTTGGGTTGCCTTATCAAAAAAAGGTTTGTCGATAGTAAACCGGCTCCGGATGATAATACCGTCATATCCTTGTATCTTTTCTTCTATTTCCGCTTTGGAAGAGGTGTAATCCTCATCGTTTTGAAATCCTAAATCGGCCAGTTGTTGTAGTAAAAGTGGGTGATTTGTATCTAGATGTAAAACTTTCATAGGGGTATTTAAATCTTGGGATAATGGGTTTGTGTCATCTCATGCTTTACATTTCCCGTATGTGCCGTATCCAGCTTTTCAAAAAGCAACAGATGTACTTCCTCTTCATTTTTTGTGGATGGGCAGTGTTCCATGCCCTTGGGCACTACAATGATTTCCCCTTCTTTTACGATCTCCGTTCTATCCCTGAATTTCATATATAGGGTGCCTTTGAGTACCTGAAACAGTTCATCTTCGTTTTCATGGGCATGCCAAACAAATTCTCCCTGTATTTTGGCCAATATCACTTGCATATTATCTACCGTGGCGATTTGATGCGGATGCCATTGCTTGTCAAAAGCTGCATGCTTTTCCTTTAGATTTATAGCTTTCATGAAAATAGTTTTACTTAAATATATCCGTTGTGCATTTTGATGAAGATTCGTCAATTCCAGTGATTTTTCAGAATAAAATGAAGAAAAATTGTATCGAGAATAAGAATTTTATCTGCCAAAACCCTGTTCTCGATACTTTTTCTCCCCATAGCTATCGGGATGAAAAAACTCGAACTGACGGTTTTTTCGTCACGTATATTCAAAAAAATATATGGATATAAATATATGAAGTTTTATAGTAGGAATTGGAGCAAAATAATGTATGGCAGATAAAGTCTGACATTATTTTTTTTGATGGAGCATCTTAAATCCCCAAAATGATTTTAGCGATCCAAAAATAGATCAGGATACCAAAAATATCATTGCTGGTGGTAATAAATGGGCCCGTCGCAATAGCGGGATCGATTCCTCTTTTATCCAAAAACAGGGGAATAAATGTTCCGATGATGCCTGCTACGATAATAACTACGATCAATGAGAGTGATATGGCAATGGCGGTATTGAAATCCCCGTTCCACCACCAAGTAAAAAGTAATAATATCATAGCAAGGATAATCCCGTTCAAAGTGGCCAAGAGCATCTCTTTTATTAATCGATTACCGATACTGCCTTTTAAATCGTCATTCGCCAGACCCTGTACGATAATGGCACTACTTTGTACGCCTACATTGCCCGCCATAGCTGCTATAAGGGGGGTGAAAAAGAACAGGACGGCGTGCTTGCTGATCATTTCTTCGAAGTTTCCCATAATAGCGGCAGCGCCCACACCGCCGATCAATCCCAGAAATAACCAAGGTAAACGGGCACGTGTAAGTTCCCAAATACTATCATCTGCCTCTACATCCTGTGAAATACCTGCAGCCAATTGATAATCTTTTTCCGCTTCCTCCCTAATGACATCCACAATATCATCTATGGTAATCCTACCGACCAATTTGCCCACTTTATCTATAACCGGAATGGCTTCCAAATCATATTTGGACATAATTTTGGCCACTTCCTCGGGGTTTTCGTTTACATTAACGGAATCTACCTTGGGAATATATACCTCTTTGATATGGGTTTTGGTAGAAGTGGTCAATAAATCTTTTAAGGATAGGCGCCCTATTAATTTATCCTCATCGTCTACTACATATATGGAATGTACACGAGTTACGTTTTCCGCTTGTTGTCGCATTTCTTTTACACAAGTAAGCACATCCCAATTTTCCCTTACTTTTACCAGCTCTTTTGCCATGAGCCCACCAGCGGAGTTTTCATCATAACGAAGTAGGTCAACGATATCTTCGGCATGGCTCCTATCTTCAATCTCTGAGATGACCTCCTCTACAATTTCATCGGGGAGTTCGGCTACGATATCCGCAGCATCATCCGTGTCCAATTCCTCCAGTTCCTCAGCAATTTCTTTAGAGGAGAGATTACTCAAAATGGCTTCCCTAACATCATCATCCAGTTCGGTAAGTACGTCGGAGGTCTTGTCACTATCCAAAAGCTTAATTAGATAGGTGGCCTCATCCTCGTTAAGTTCATTGATGATTTCAGCTACATCCGCATAGTGTACCTCTTCCAAAAGGGATACCAGTTGGGTGCCCCTTTGGTTTTCTATAAGCTCTTCTATTTCAGCTACAAGTTCTTCGGTTAGTTTAAAAGGTGTCATGCGCTATCTTCTTGGTCAAAGCAATAAAATCGGCCACGGCCAATTGCTCTGGACGGCGGTCAAAGATAGTATCTTCTTTTAAATTTTCTGAAAGGTTAAATGTTTTTAAACTGTTACGGATGGTCTTTCTACGTTGATTAAAAGCAGTTTTTACAACCCTGAAGAACAATTTCTCGTCGCAATCAAGATCAAAATCCTTCTTGCGTATTAATCGTAAAACACCGGAGTTTACCTTTGGTGGAGGGTCAAAGACTTGGGGGGGTACGGTGAAAAGATATTCAGCATTGTAGTAGGCCTGCACCAAAACGGATAAAATACCATAGCTTTTACTGCCCTCTTTTTCACATATTCGTTGTGCTACCTCTTTTTGGAACATGCCCGTAAATTCTGGGACGCGTTCTTTTGCTTCCAACATCTTAAAAACGATCTGGGTAGAAATGTTATAGGGAAAATTACCGGTGATGGCAAAAGGTTCCTCATTGAAAAGTGAAGAAAGGTCATATTTAAGAAAATCTGCTTCCAGCACTACAAAATTACCCTTGCGCCCTATAACATCGGGGTTTTCCAAAGGAAAACTATGGTTAAGGAAAACAATGGATTCAGAATCCAGGTCCATGGCTACCAAATTAATATGCCGACGTAAAAGATACTTGGTGAGAACCCCCGTACCCGGTCCTATTTCAATTACGTTCGTATAGCCGTTAAAAGTAAGGGTATCCGAAATTTTTAGTGCGGTTTCCTCGTCCTTGAGAAAATGTTGTCCTAAATACTTCTTTGCTTTTACCGGACTTTCTTCTTGCCACGGTTTTTTATTCCTCTTACGGGAAGGGTTATATTTTTTTCTCTGGGCCATTCCCTTTTTTAGTGTTCGCTAATGATTTCCAACTCCGTACGAAAAGCAACAAATTTGTTGGAAAAATATTTCATTGCTTCTCCTCGCATTCGATCGGCATCCTCCTTATAATATGCTTCCAAGGCTTCTCGGCTCTTTGTTGTATATTGAATTGAATAGGTGACTCCCCCCATATCTTCTTCGACCAGTACTTTACACATTTTTGCCTTACTGAATTTGCCCGTGGATAACACATCCGGAATATGGGTTTCTTTCATCCAACTAAGCCATTCGTTATGAACGGATCGTTCTATATTAATGGTTACGTTATAAATCAGCATTATTTAAAGTGTATGGTTATAGCTCGGCACCCAAGTATCAAGAGCTTTTCAACAGGGCGCTTTACATAGTACTTTTAATTGATAGAATCCCCTCTTAAAATTCGGTAGTTTTTTCTGGCCTGTGGAAAATAGTAACTATCCTGATAATCGTAAATTATCTTTTCATAATATTGCTTGGCCTTTTCCGGTTCATTAAGGATATTTCTATACAATTCGGCCAAAGCATAATAGGCATCATCCGCTAAAATTCCATTGGCATAAAATTCAATAATTTTTTGATAATTGAATTTGGCCGCCTCATAGTCGTTTAAGGTTTCCAAAAGCTCCCCTTGCTTTAACAAGGCCTCGTCCTCTATTTTTTCTCCTTTATGATTTTCAAGAATGTCATCCAATTTGGTAACCGCTTCTTTGGTCTTGTTCTGATATGCCAATAGATCCGCCCTGGCATATTTTTTTAAGGCGGTCTGCGTAGAATCATCCAAGGAATTATCCGAAATCAATAAGCTAAGTTGCATGGCATCGTTGGCAATGAGTTGAGAGGTAGATCCCCGTAAAACTTTAAGTTGCGTCAGGGCCCAATCAAAATCACCTTTATAAAAACTGGTCTGTGCCACCTTAAACCTGGCGTCTTGCCCCAGGACATCATTTTTTAAATCTTTTTGGGTCTGGGAAAAGTATATCAATGCTTCGTTGAATTTTTTATCGAAGACCAGAATATCCCCCAAAGCCAATTTCACATATGCTTTTCCATAACGGTTCAATGGCAGTTCCAGTGTTTTTTTCAGGATATCAATGGCTTTTTCCGGATCATTTTTTTTGAAAGTCAAGAAATTGGCATAGGCAATCTGCAACTGTAATGATTGACTGCGAAAACCATAAGATGCCAATAGTCCATCAAACGTATTTTGTACGCTTACCAACTTCTTTTCAGAAGAATCCAATAATTCAATATCGATAAGGTTCAGTTGGGCATTTAATTTGGTGATGGCATCAGTGGCGTTATCCATGATGTATTCAAAAACAGAAACGGCTACGTCTATTTCCTTATCTTCCAATGCCAAATCCCCAAGTCCTTGCAATCGTTGCAAAGAACCGCTTTCAGACCTTTTGTAAATGGCCTTCTCTTGATTGAAAGCGCTGTTGTATTGTTTTTGTTGCACAAAAAGCCAACTTAAAAGCTCGTTCCAAAGCACATCCGGATTTTTTTGTGCTCGTTGTAAGAGGATTTTTTTCAGTTTTATGTTGTTCTCATTGCCGGCATCCGCTGTAACAAAATCGTTGAGGTTTCGCAGTACGTTGGATTTTGATGATTTACCCTGGCTGACCAATTTGAGATAGGCATCGTACATCTTTTCAATATCTCCCTGTTCCCCATAAATCCTGGCCAGTTGAAAGTTATAATCCAATTCGGGATTTAGGTCCATGGCCCTGGAATACGCTTTTATGGCATAGTCCAGCAATACATACTTATGAAATCGGAAGCCAATGCCATAGCCATAATTGGGGTTTTCGTCTATTTTCGAAAGTGCTTTTTCGTAGTATTCGTCAGCTTTTTTTGGTAAATCCTGTAGGGTGTAATTATGGCCCAGTTCTATAAAAAAGGTAGGATATATATTTTTATCGCTTATTTTTTTGAGTAAAAACGCCTCGGCTTTGTCGTAGGCTTCCAATTGTTGGTACGAGGCAATAAGGCCTTCAGAATAATCCGTTCTCCGGGGATTTTTTTTTACCAACTTTTCATAAAATACCATTGCTTTTTTATACTCCCCATCGTTGAAGTACTGTTTTGCCAAAAAATCGTCTTGGGCCAGCATAAGCAACGGTATGGAAAAGATGGTAAAAAAAACAAGAAATCGCATATGGGAAATTTATCAAATTTAATTAAGCTGGTTAAAATATTCTGCCAAAGAAACTATAATATAGTTAAATAGCTTATTCGCCCCCGTACTTTAAGGGCCTTTACCAGGTTGTGACTAAAGGAAGTGTCATAGATGATGGTACGTTTTTTTCTTTTTAAATCTGTATCACACTCCAAGATGTCCACAACTTTAAAAACAACCTCTTAATCATTTTTCAGTGTCCATTCATAGTCAAAGGGCAATGCTGCGCTATTCCCTGTTTTTCCTTAAAAATAGTCATCAAATGTAACAGCCGATATTGTAGTATCACTACTTGGTTGTGTTTAGAAGTCACGGGCGGTCTTTGTATCATAAACAAGGGATATTACTATTCCGTCTTTTGAGAATGGAGCAACCACTTTCCACATATCATCCTCTGAAGGTAATCCAAGTAGTTATGCACTATAGTTTTGGTTTAACCTATGTGGTCAAATCCTGTATAAGGAACCAATACGTCCGGGATCTGAATGCCGTTTTCAGTTTGATAGTTCTCAAGGATTCCCGCTAAAACCCTAGGTAGGGCCAGTGAACTGCCGTTCAATGTATGGGCCAACCTGCTTTTCCCATTTTTATCCTTATATCTTAGTTTTAATCGGTTTGTCTGATAAGTTTCAAAATTTGAAACAGAACTGATTTCCAACCAACGGTCCTGAGCTGTGGAGAATACTTCAAAATCAAAAGTTAGCGCAGCTGTGAAGCCTAGATCACCGCCACAAAGCCGTAAGATTCTATAAGGTAATTTAAGTTCCCTTAATATGTTTTTCACATGTTCTACCATGCCGTCCAAAGCCTCATAGGATTTGTTTGGATGTTCTATACGTATAATTTCCACTTTATCGAACTGATGTAATCGATTGAGTCCGCGAACATGGGCGCCATAACTACCTGCTTCCCTTCTAAAACAAGGGGTATATGCCGTATAACCGATGGGAAAATCCTTTTCATTTATAATTTCGCCCCTAAACAGATTGGTCAAAGGGACCTCCGCGGTGGGGATTAGATAAAGATCATCGGCCTGTACATGGTACATTTGCCCTTCTTTATCCGGTAATTGTCCCGTTCCATAACCTGATGCCTCGTTCACCAAATGGGGAACCTGCATTTCGGTATAACCGGCCTCAGTGTTTTTGTCCAAAAAATAAGCGATCAATGCGCGCTGTAAACGAGCGCCCTTCCCCTTGTAAACTGGAAATCCGGCTCCCGTGATTTTAACACCCAATTCAAAATTGATCAGGTCGTATTTTTTTGCCAACTCCCAATGCGGAAGTGCATCTCTTTTTAATTCCGGTATTTCTCCTTCTTTGTATATCTCTTCATTATCCTCGTCAGAATTTCCAGATGGTACCGATTTATGGGGTATGTTGGGAATTTGATATAGTAAAGTCTGCAGCTTTTCCGCGGTATTGCCTAATTCCTCATTCAAGGTTTTGGATTGTTCTTTTAAATGCGCTGTTTGTTCTTTGATGACATTGGCCTCGGCGGCTTTGCCATTTTTAAACAATATCCCTATTTCTTTTGAAAGCTTATTGGATTCGGCCAAGGTATTGTCCAAATTGGTCTGGATAGAGCGACGTTTTTCGTCTAACTGGATTACCTTTTCCAATAAAGGGGCCACATCTAGATTTCTTTTTTTCAAAGCAGCTATGATCTCAGCCTTATTTTCCCTAATGGCCTGCAGTTGTAACATCTTTTTTTATTTAAAGGACAAATTTAAGGGTTTCCCATTCACGGAAAAGGATCATTTCATTTTTTCTGAGGGTAAAATCCATTCATGATGGGAAAAGTGTTTCCAAGGCTCGTTGGCCAAATCGGTTTCGGGGTTTACAAAGGTACTGTAAGGTTTACCATTTATGCTTACTTTGGAAGTTACGTATACCTCTATGGATTCTCCTTTCTTTGCATATTCTTTTTTGAGATGTTGGGCAAATTGCCACATGAAATCAGGAAAAGCGGCTACCTTTCTTCGCTGTTTTTTAGTAAGATAATCACTAAGTTTCACCCGCATTGTCGTCCCTTTTTGCTTGCTAACTATCTTGAATTGGGTAGATCCCGATCGGGTACGAAGCATCATGCGCCAACTTAAACGATGCCCTTCTTCTGTCCAAAGCACATCATCTTTAAAAAAATGATGCCTAATGGGTAAACACAATTGAATTAAAATATAAATACCACAAGTCAAAAGCAACCCATTTTTATATGAGGGAATTTTTACTTCATCCTTGTTATATAGTTCATCTTTTTTAAAGAAGAGGTCTTTAATGGTTTTCGGCTCAAAAAAGAAAACCGTAAAAGCAAGGGCGAGATAGGGGAAAATACCTATTTGAAAAACGATGGAATTGAAGAGGTGAAAAAGGATGGAAAGGATAAACGCAATTTTACGGGTCGGTTTCCATAGGAAAGCGGGAACTACCAACAAGTCAAATAAAATACCCGTAACCCCAATGATCTTATGTACCCAGGGCAATTGCAGAAATTCGCCTACAATAGGATAATCCGCCCTGCCTTGCATTAGTATTTTAATGATACCAAAATCCAACCAGTCCCCATACAATTTAGCTACGGAAGCATAGGTGTATACAATAAACAACTGCGCCACTATAACCCATTTTACATAGTTGGGCATATTATTGGATCTAATGGACGCATTCTCCTTGGCATCAATGGACCTTCTATGGTGGGCGGGAAGAAATATCATGATGAACGAGATCAGCATCAACAAATAATAGTGATTGTTGTAGGAGGTTTTTTGCATAAGATAAACTCCGGCCCACAGTATGGCGAAAGCAGCCATACTGAATCTATATTTATAGCCCAGGGCTATACAAACACCTAAGGTTCCCATCACCAAAAAGTATAGGTACATGCCATTTCCGGGAAGTGGCTGTAACCATTCAAAACCAATAAAAGAAAAGGTGAACTTTGGTTCTATCAATGTTCTGCGGACCCAACCCGTGGCGATGGCGCCATAACCTTCTAAACTTATCAACATTCCAAAGAATATCCTAAAGATGGTCAGGGAACTGTTATCGATTCTTTTAAATAGGAAACGGTCTAGCATTTATTAGGGTATTAACGACATTGAGGTCGCTCTATCTTTTTCCAATTGTTTTTTCAATTCTTCCACAGAGTTGAATTTATGTTCATCGCGAATCCAGTCGATAATATGAATTTGTATCTTTTGGCCGTACAAATCCTCATCAAAATCAAAAAAATGGATTTCTATACTTTTTTCGGTACCTGAAACGGTGGGGTTATAACCAATGTTCATCATTCCAAATATGACCCTATCCTTCCATTCGCTTTTTACCACATAGACCCCATTTTTTGGGATAAGCTTATATGATTCTTCTATAAAAAGATTTGCCGTAGGGAAGTTAAGTTGCCTGCCAAGACCCTTACCTTTTGTTACTTTACCGGTCAACATATATGCATAACCCAAATAACTGTTGGCCGTTTTAATATCACCATCTTTAAGTGCCTTTCTTATTTTGGTGGAACTTACGGACACATCGTCTATTTCCTGGGCCGAAATTTCCTCAACCTCAAAATCAAACGTGTTTCCAAACGTCACCAAATCTTGGATATTTGCATTTCTATTTCTGCCGAACCTATGATCGTATCCAATGATTATTTTTTTAGTCATTAGACTATTGACTAACATATCCCTTACAAATTCGGTAGCCGAAAGTCTGGAAAACTCGTGGGTAAAGGGATGTACAATTAGGTAGTCCAGCCCTATTTTTTCAAGTATTTGAGCTCTTTCTTCTATAGTGTTCAACAATTTTATATCGGCGTCTTTTTGTAACACCATTCTTGGGTGGGGGAAGAAAGTAAGCACCGTGGATTTTAATCCTAAGGTTTTGGCATTGTTTATGAGACGTTCCAGTAGCCTTCTATGTCCAATATGAACACCGTCAAAAGTGCCAATGGTTATGGCTGTCGCGTGCTTTTTGTCGAATTCGGAAATGCTTTGGACTGTAATCACTAAAATTAAATAAGAAAAAGGCTTACATTTGATATTGCTATGAACTCCCAGATGACTACAAAATTACATCTTGTTTTTTCAATAACCATACTTTTTGTTTGCTTTTACGGGAATGCACAGAGCGATTACTGGCGG
>JBCBZE010000352.1:0-3528 GCA_039815505.1 Bacteroidota bacterium
TACGCTCTCCGTAGCGCCTAGAGCAGTTTTATGGATATCCTTATGTGGCGGGGTCGCCGTAATACCGCATACATAAATTTTCTTGATCAAAAAAGCATCGGCCGTCCTAAAAACGGCACCTATGTTGTTAAGACTCCTAATATTATCCAATATAATGACCACAGGGGTTTTTTCCGCCTTTTTAAATTGTGCTATATTTAAACGACTTAACTCGCTATTGTCCAGTTTTCGCATGGATCCTTTTACTTCTATATCGTTGAAAGTTATCCCCAAAATATCAACAATAGTTTGATGCCCCTAGGGAAAATGGTACATTCGTTTTTGATAGTATCCGCACAAAAATAAGCTAATATAATCGCTTTTGGCCCAGACAGGAAAAACAAAAAAGGTTACTCCTTTAATGCAGCAATACAATACCATCAAGACCAAGTATCCTGATGCCCTTTTATTGTTCCGTGTTGGGGATTTTTATGAAACTTTTGGGGAAGACGCCATAAAAGCCGCCAAAATATTGGGCATTATCCTTACCCATCGAAACAACGGTGGTGATAAAACCGAATTGGCGGGTTTCCCACATCATTCCCTTAATACCTATTTGCCCAAACTGGTAAAAGCGGGGCAAAGAGTTGCCATTTGTGACCAATTGGAAGACCCTAAACAAACAAAGACCATTGTGAAAAGGGGGGTTACGGAATTGGTTACCCCGGGAGTTGCCCTAAACGATGATATCCTCAATGCCAAAACCAATAATTTTTTATGTGCCGTTCATTTCGGGAGGAAATTATTGGGTGTTTCCTTTCTGGATATCTCCACGGGTGAATTCCTAACTTCTGAAGGTACGGAAGAACAAATGGATAAACTGTTGCAGAATTTTGCCCCGAATGAAATTTTAGTTGCCAAAAGCCATAAAAAAGAATTCTCCGAAGTTTTTGGCGATAGCTTTCACACCTTTTTCATGGAAGATTGGATATTCCAAGAGGACTACGCCATGGAAACCCTTACCCAGCAATTTAAGACCAATACTTTAAAGGGGTTTGGTGTTGATCATCTTCTTCATGGCATTATCGCTTCCGGGGTGGTTTTGCATTATCTCTCGGAAACACAACATCGGCAACTACAGCATATCAACTCCTTGGGCCGCATTGCGGAGGAAGAATATATTTGGATGGATCGGTTTACCATTAAAAATTTGGAGCTTTATCAATCCTACAACCAAAATGCAGTGACCTTGCTGGATATTATCGATAAAACCTTGTCTCCCATGGGCGGGCGTTTGCTTAAAAGGTGGTTGGCCCTGCCCCTGAAGAATACCAAAAAAATCCAAAGAAGACATCAGGTGGTTTCCTATTTATACAAGGATGGGGCCGCTTTGGATAAATTACAATATTTAATCAAACAGATGGGCGACTTGGAACGCTTGATTTCCAAAGTGGCCACCGGCAAAATAAATCCCAAAGAAGTCATACAGCTCAAAAACTCCTTGGAAGCTGTTGTACCTATAAAACAATTGGTTGCCCAAAGCACCAATGCCGCCCTGAAGTTGATCGGTGACCAACTCCATTCCTGTGATATGCTCCGGGACAAAATAAAAGAGATGTTACGGGAGGATGCGCCGGTAAATCTATTGAAAGGAAAGACCATTGCGGAGGGTTACTCCCAAGAATTGGACGAGCTGCGAAGCTTGGCATTTTCCGGCAGGGATTATCTGGATAAAATGCTGGAAAGAGAGACGGAACGAACCGGAATTACTTCCCTAAAAATTGCATCGAACAACGTTTTCGGGTACTATATCGAAGTTCGAAACACCCATAAGGACAAAGTGCCCGAAGAGTGGATCCGCAAACAAACCTTGGTGAACGCGGAACGCTATATAACGGAAGAGCTTAAGGAGTACGAGGGTAAAATATTAGGTGCCGAAGAGCGTATTCTTAGCCTGGAACAACAATTGTTCTCCCAGCTCATCGTATGGATGCAGGAGTATATTCTACCGGTACAAAATAATGCCAGGCAAATTGCACAATTGGATTGTTTAGGCGGGTTTACCCAATTGGCCAAAGAACACAATTATGTGGAACCGGTTATTACGGATACTACCGATATAGAGATCATAAACGGGCGTCATCCGGTCATTGAAAAACAATTGCCCTTGGGAGAAACGTATATCGCCAACGATGTGTGTTTAAATCGCTCTTCCCAACAGATCATCATGATTACAGGACCCAACATGAGTGGTAAATCGGCCATTTTAAGGCAAACGGCATTGATCGTTTTATTGGCCCAGATGGGCAGTTTTGTTCCTGCCGAATCGGCTAAAATAGGATATGTAGATAAGATTTTTACACGAGTGGGCGCCAGTGATAACATATCCATGGGTGAATCCACTTTTATGGTAGAGATGAACGAAACCGCCTCTATTTTGAACAACCTTTCCGAACGTAGCTTGGTTTTGCTGGATGAAATAGGAAGGGGCACCAGTACATATGATGGCATTTCCATTGCTTGGGCCATTTCGGAATACTTGCACGAACATCCGGCAAGGGCAAAAACCTTGTTCGCAACACATTATCATGAACTCAACGAAATGGCCGCTACCTTTGAACGTATAAAAAATTATAATGTTTCGGTCAAGGAACTTAAGGACAACGTACTGTTTTTACGCAAGTTGACCCCCGGTGGCAGCGAACACAGTTTTGGAATCCACGTAGCCAAGATGGCCGGTATGCCCCAGCAGGTTATCCAAAAAGCGAACAAAATCCTTAAAAAACTGGAAAAGTCACATTCCAGCGAGGAGCTTACGGATAAACTGCAATCGGCACAAAATGAAATGCAGTTAAGTTTCTTTCATCTGGACGACCCCCTTCTAGAGCAGATAAAAGAAGAAATACTTCATTTGGACATTAATACCTTGACCCCTGTGGAGGCCTTAATGAAACTTAATGAAATTAAACGCCTGTTGAGCAAAAAGAATAAAGCATCTTCTTAAACTTAACAGGTTTTAATCAAAATTTTCTTTGCCTTTTATAGAATTGTATTAAATTTGCATCCGCATCGATAAAAGGTGCAACGTTCTTATGTATGCGAAAATAGCTCAGTTGGTAGAGCGCCACCTTGCCAAGGTGGAGGTCGCGGGTTCGAATCCCGTTTTTCGCTCTGTGTTCATTAAAATTTTGGTAGTTGATGGCCAAATAGGGCTGTCGCGGGCACTGACGATTTTGTTGCAAAATGTCCGTGTGCCGATAGGCAGAGCCTCATCGGCATTCGAATCCCGTTTTTCGCTCTGTGTTCATTAAAATTTCGGTAGTTGATGGCCAAATAGGGCTGTCGCGGGCACTGACGATTTTGTTGCAAAATGTCCGTGTACCGATAGGCAGAGCCCCATCGGCATTCGAATCCCGTTTTTCGCTCAACTACCGCACACGTTCTACCTAGGGTAGAATGGTCTGCTCGAGTGGTGGAATTGGTAGACACGTTGGACTTAAAATCCAATGGACATTAGTCCGTATGGGTTCAAGTCCCATCTCGAGTACA
>JBCBZE010000395.1:0-2787 GCA_039815505.1 Bacteroidota bacterium
ATAGAGAGTTTTGTCGATTGGAATTTGGCCCATACGTTCTTTTCCGGAAATACAGACGTTAAGTTGAATATATTTTCGAACCTCGCCATAACGGATTCCGAATATACGGAATCCGAAGAAGCAAACGTTGAAGGAAATCAGGTGGAATTTATCCCGACCGTTAATTTTAAGACCGGAGTGAATTTTGGATACAAAAACTTTTTGGGAAGTTTGCAGTATACGTATCTTTCGGAACAGTTTACCGATGCGACGAATGCGCCGCAGGACGTAAATGATAATCAAAGGGGCATAGAGGGTTCCATACCATCATATGGAATTTTAGATCTTTCATTATCATACACCTATAAAAAATGGAAATTGGAGGCCGGGATAAATAACCTTTTGGATGAAAGCTATTTTGTAAGAAGGGCCACAGGTTACCCGGGACCGGGTATCATCCCTTCCGAGCCCCTTACTATTTATACGACCTTACAATTCAAATTATAAACGAATCAATTAAAACTACTATGAAAATATTCAAGAAAATTTTACTCGCCTTGTTGTTGGTGCTCATTGGGATGCAGTTGTATCGTCCGGAGAAGAATAGTTCCGAATATGACGTTATAGCACAATTTGAAACGGAGACCCGTCCGTCAAAAGAAGTTAGCGCCATATTGCAACAAAAGTGTTATGATTGCCATAGCAATCAAACCAATTATCCCTGGTATGCGGAAGTATCCCCAATTTCCTTATGGATCAACGACCATATCGAAGAAGGAAAGGAACATTTCAATGTTTCCGATTGGGATACCTATTCCTTGAAGAAAAAGGATCATAAGTTAGAAGAATTTATTGAGGAGGTGGAAGAGGGGAAAATGCCCGAGGATGCCTATACCTGGATACATGGTGATCTTTTGGAATCCGAGAAAAAAGCCCTTATACAATGGGCCCAAGAAACCAGGTCCTCCTACAATGTTTTACAGGGTAAATAGATTTATTTCTATAAAAAAGGTAACCTGATATAGATCGATACAAGATTCTTTTAAGAGCGCATTATTCAAGAATTATCCTGTCATAATGGATAATGGAAATTAAACCGAATAGTTGCTTTAAAATGTAGTATATTTGCACGCAATTAATCCTTAATTGCTATGCAAGCTCATCTTGATAAAATTGTCGGTGAAGGTCTAACCTATGATGACGTTCTCTTAGTGCCCGCATATTCCGAAGTACTTCCAAGGGAAGTTAATATTCAAACAAAGTTCACCAAAAACATAACGATCAATGTTCCCATTGTATCCGCTGCCATGGATACGGTAACGGAATCCCGAATGGCCATTGCCATGGCCCAAGAGGGGGGTATTGGCGTATTGCACAAAAATATGACCATTGAGCAACAGGCGATGAAGGTCCGTAAGGTAAAACGGGCCGAAAGTGGTATGATCATGGATCCGGTCACCTTGCCCCTGAATTCTTTGGTACGTGATGCCAAGGCCAATATGAAAGAACACAGTATTGGGGGTATCCCAATTGTTGATGATACGGATAGGTTACTGGGAATTGTTACCAACAGGGACTTGCGTTTTGAAAAGAACAATGACCGACCCATTTCGGAGGTAATGACTTCCAAAAACCTGGTGACGGTAGGTGAGGGTACTTCTTTGGAGGAGGCCGAGGATATTTTACAAGAAAACAAAATAGAAAAGCTACCGGTGGTCAATGATGAGTATAAACTGGTTGGGCTCATTACCTTCAGGGATATCACCAAGCTGACGCTAAAACCCATTGCAAATAAAGATAAGTACGGTAGATTGCGGGTAGCCGCTGCCTTAGGAGTTACCCCAGATGCCATAGATAGGGCGGAAGCTTTGGTAAATGCAGGCGTGGATGCCGTTATAATCGATACTGCCCATGGGCACACCCAAGGCGTAGTTACCGTATTAAGAAACGTTAAAAAGAAGTTTCCCCAGTTAGATGTTATTGTTGGTAACATAGCAACGGGTGAAGCTGCCAAATATTTGGTGGAGGCCGGTGCCGATGCGGTCAAGGTGGGAATAGGGCCGGGATCTATTTGTACCACTAGGGTAGTGGCCGGAGTTGGTTTTCCACAATTTTCTGCGGTACTGGAGGTGGCAGCCGCCATAAAGGGAAGTGGTGTTCCGGTAATTGCGGATGGCGGAATACGCTATACAGGTGATATTCCCAAGGCCATTGCTGCCGGAGCCGATAGTGTTATGTTGGGTTCGCTGCTCGCGGGTACCAAGGAATCTCCGGGAGAAACTATTATTTACGAAGGAAGAAAGTTTAAATCCTATCGGGGTATGGGTTCTGTAGAGGCCATGAAGGAAGGTAGCAAAGACCGTTATTTTCAGGACGTAGAGGACGATATTAAAAAATTGGTGCCAGAAGGTATCGTTGGTCGTGTTCCCTACAAAGGGGACCTGTTCGAAAGTATTCACCAATTTGTGGGCGGTATCCGCGCAGGAATGGGGTATTGTGGTGCCAAGGATATCCCCACTTTAAAAGAAACGGGACGTTTTGTGAAAATTACGGCCAGTGGTATCAATGAAAGCCACCCCCATGATGTAACCATCACAAAAGAGTCTCCCAACTATAGCAGATAAGGTTTGTTTTACTTACTCTGCTTATCATAGGTCTTCCAATCCTTATCCTTGTAGATGTTATCACCAAAGTACTTTGCGATTTTTAGAAAGGGGTCGGGCTGTTGATAGCCTGGTACGGGCGATAGCATTTCTTGGTTCTCGTCCAAAAAGATAACCGTAGGATAGCTTAGTCTTCCCTGCATCA
>JBCBZE010000319.1:0-4038 GCA_039815505.1 Bacteroidota bacterium
ATTGCTCTTCTCAGCGCGCTTTTTTCGTCGCGCAAATGCATAAAATCCCAGGCAATATAATAGGCCTTTACCAAGGTTAAAATAATAAATATCCAGTTTAACAATTTCATGCCCAGAAAATAGGTCCCTACAAGGGCGGCTGGCTTGGCAATACCCAAACCAACTTCGATTGCCGTAACGATGGTCAAAAAAGTCAACACGCCCCAAATCTTTTGGGTGTTGGATTTAAATTTTAGAAGCCCTCTAAATATTTCTAGTTTATGTTCGTGTGCCATTAGTTAAAAATTTATCTTATAAAATCTGAGTTTAAACCAAGTAGAAAAACGTAAATACAAATACCCAAACCAAATCCACAAAGTGCCAGTACAGACCTACCTTTTCTACCATTTCATAATGCCCGCGCTTTTCATAAGTCCCTAAAATAACATTGAAGAATATAATAAGGTTGATCAATACCCCGGAGAAAACGTGAAAACCGTGAAAACCTGTGATGAAGAAGAAAAAATCCGCAAACAATCGGCTTCCATATTCATTATGGATCAAATTGGCGCCTTCCACTACCTGAACGGCACTATTAATTTTCTTTAAGGATTCTTCGCGTGTCAATAAGGTTTTTTCACCTTCTTCATTTATGGTTTCGGTTCTAATCAAAATATTGGGATTGGTCCTAAAACCTTCTTTTACCTCGTTTAAGGAAAAAGTGGGCATATAACCCTCATCATAATACCATACACCATTTTTTCTTTCATGGGCTACCCTGTCCTCAGGAAGTGTTTTGGCAAAATCGGCCAACGCGGCCCGCTCCCCGGTATCTGCTTTTACAAATTGTAAAATCCTACCTCCTTTGGTTTCTAGGGCACCGTAGTCGCCACTTATAAAAGTAGCCCATTCCCAAGCTTGTGAACCCACGAATATTGCGCCTCCGATTATGGTGGCGAACATGTACCAGATAACGGCGTTCTTCTTCATTTTATGGCCCGCATCAACCGCTAAAACCATGGTCACCGAAGAAAGAATTAGAATAAAGGTCATGAAAGCTACATAGTACATAGGGTAGTTCCCATGAAAAAAAGGAACGTGGGTAAAGACCTCGTCCGCAATGGGCCATGTTTCAATAAACTTAAATCTTGAAAAACCGTAGGAGGCCAAAAAACCAGAAAAAGTCAAGGCATCCGAAACCAAGAAAAACCACATCATCAGTTTTCCATAACTTGCCCCTAAAGGTTGGTTTCCACCTCCCCAAACATTCTCTTCGTTACCCGTTGTAGCCGTAGTATCCATATATTAAAAGTAGCGTTAACAAATTTTTTACAAATTTACATTTTTTTCCTCCATACAAAAGTCAAATACTATTCAAAACCCATATAATTGTCATTTATTATTTAACGAAATACATAAAGACAATTAAATACACCCAAAGTATATCCAAAAAGTGCCAAAAAGTGGCCCCTAGTTCCACGCCTAAAAACGCTTCGGAGGAATATTTATGTTGTAATTGATTGTATAGTACCACAACTAGGGAAATAAGACCGGCGACCACATGTGCAATGTGCACCATGGCAATCAAAAACACATAAGACATTTTTATATTGCTCGTAGGTCCGGTAAAATAATACCCTTGACTTACCATCTGTGAAAAACCGTTGAATTGAAGCACAATAAAGACAATACCCAATCCCAAAGTTACCAACAACCAAGTGGTGCACATTTTGCGGTTGTTGGATTTAATGGCCCTTTTCGCCAAGATATAAGTTATACTACTCATAATAAGCACCGCCGTACTCACAAAAAAAGAGGAAGGCAGTTCCAGGTCCCTTAACCAATCTTCCCGGGAGCTACTTACGATATAGGCGCTGGTCCAACCGGCAAAGCCCATCAAAAGGCTTACAATACCGAACCAAAGCATCATTTTCTTTGCCCTGTCGTTCTTTTCTTTTTCCGTACCTTTTGTTAAATCCATTTCTTGTTTAGATAAACTTGTCCATCACATAAACCACTTGCATCAAGGTAATATAACTTACACTTGCCAACATAAGGCTTCTTGCCGAAGCATTATCCCGTTTGGTATACAGGCGAAAAGCAAAAATCAACATGACCATGCCCATTAGAAAAATAACGATTGCCGCTATTACGGACAGTTGAAGTTGCCCCGTAATCCCGAAAACCGGAATTACGGAAATTACCATCATCCATATGGTATACATAATAATCTGTAGTGCCGTTCCTTTGTCTTTCTTTCCCGTGGGCAACATTTTAAACCCCCCTTTTTTATAGTCATCGTCCAACATCCAGCCCAAGGCCCAGAAATGCGGAAATTGCCAAAAAAACTGAATCATGAACAAGGTACCCGGCTCTATTCCAAAATCATTGGTAGCGGCTACCCATCCCAGCATAAAGGGTATGGCACCCGGAAAGGCACCGACAAAAACCGCCAATGGGGTCTTGGTCTTTAAAGGCGTGTACACACTGGTATATAAAAAAATGGAAATAGCCCCGAACATGGCCGTTTTTGGGTTTAGGACGTAGAGTGAAATTATCCCAAGCACCGTTAATGCCAATGCTATGGCCAGAGCGGTATTTACGGACATTCTTCCTGAAGGAATGGGCCTATTCTTGGTACGGTTCATCAAAGCATCCAGGTCCTTTTCTATGATTTGGTTATAGGCATTGGATGCCCCTACCATGCAATAGCCACCAAATGCCAACAAAAAAAGCGAGGACATATGGAGTTCCGTAGCTCCGAGGAAGTATCCGGCAATAGAGGAAAAAACAACACTAATCGCCAGTCTAGCCTTGGTAATCTCCTTAAAATCAGCAAAAATCGAGGCCAAAGAGGTTGTTTTTGCCGTGCTAATAGCGGTCTTCATTCGTCGCATAATAATAGATTTGCAAAGATATGGCCCAAGCGCATTTTTTGCAACGAAATAGTGATGTTTATGTTATTTGTGCATATAAACGGCTTGGACAGCTTTTAAAGCGCTTATGCTACCCCATGACCACTACGGTTGCACCCTGTATGCAACCAGATTTGCAACTTACCCCATGAAAGAACAACAATGGACCAAGTCTATTTATTAGGTTATCACATCATCAATTTCGAACGAGCGTACTAGATTCACGGTGTAAAAAAACCTCTCTTTCAAGGGGTCTTTAAAGAAAAACTAACTTAAACTAAATGAATACTATGACTTTACGAAGAAATATTTTAGTTAAAAAATTCCAAATTGATTAATTGGTATTGGCAATATTAAAAACACCCGATACGGCCGCTCCAGTAACCTCAAAGGCCTTTACGGCTGCACCGGAAGTGGGATCGTATCTATAATAGCCATTTTCGGTTTCCGTGCTGACCGGAAGGTAAAATTCCCCATCAAAACTAAAAACCGTACCCCCGGCAAATATACCCAATGCCGGAATACCCGATATGGGCGTTACCGTAAGTGCGTTGACATCCAACTCGCACCATACAGCGGATTCAGCTGTAAACAGAATACCTAAAATTTGCTGTATTTGTTCGTCCGAAAGATTCTGGACTCCCCCCGCTGCGGTGACAATATCTATGGCCGCTTGCGGGGTTTCCGCATTGACTCTGGCTATGGCCCTACCGTTACTTATATACGTGAAATCGCTGAACGTTGGTAAAAATATGTTGGCCGGATTCAATACCCTTACCGGTTCAAAAACATAGGTGGGATCTATCTCATTGCTCCCTGCATTAATTCGATTAAGTCTGGCAAAAATCCCCGCTCCGTTGATGTTGCCTGCATCGGCTACGTAAAAATTTCCGGCTTCATCCACCAAGCTTTGACCAAAACTATTGAGGCTTACTATTTCACTTACCCCATTTCCATCCCTTTGGGTATCCCCTACAAAGGTGTTGGTTGCCAAATTAGCCTGGTGTACAATAAAGGATGTAAAGGATTCCCCGTTCACGTTTCCTCTGACAGGTGCAAAAACATCATCTCCCCGAAACATAAAACGTTGGTATCTTTGACCAATATCGTCCGGAACAAAACCGGCGGTCATATCAATGGTGCC
>JBCBZE010000272.1:0-4866 GCA_039815505.1 Bacteroidota bacterium
GCTGGTTAGATGCCCTAGAGACAGATGGTTCTAAAGATTTGAGAGAGGCCATAGAATTATGGTGGTCCCCAAGGATTAGGCAGAAAATGAAGGTATTTGTGGATAGTCTTCAAAAGAAATAGCTATTTGGTTAGGAGTTAGGAGTTAGGAGTTAGGAGTTAGGAGTTAGGAGTTAGGAGTTTCAGAAAACAGACTTCCGTCAGAGTACCAAGGTTATGGTCAGGATAGGGAAGTTATTTTTTCCAAATAATGTAAAATTGTAAGAACAGTAATATGAACAAACAACTTATTTTTAAGAAGCGGCCCGTTGGCATGCCAGATGCGGATACATGGAACCTTGAATCCAATACTATACCGGAGCCGGGCCATGGAGAGGTACTAATACAGCATCACTACATTTCATTAGATCCAGCTATGCGGGGATGGATGAACGATATGAAATCTTATATACCTCCGGTACAAATTGGTGAAGTAATGCGTGCAGGGTCGGTAGGCATTGTTGTAAAATCCAATAACCACCCCAAATTCAAAGTGGGCGATTGCCTTACCGGATGGGGCGGGGTACAGCAATATGTGGTGACCAATGGAGAAAATTGGTATCAAGTAGATCCTAATTTGGCACCAATGCCCACTTATATAGGTACCTTGGGAATGCCGGGGATGACGGCTTATTTTGGAATACTTCAAGAAGCAAAAATCAAGGAAGGAGATGTTGTTTTGGTCTCAGGCGCTGCCGGCGCGGTAGGAAGCATTGTAGGGCAGATTGCAAAAATAAAGGGATGTACCGTAATCGGTATCGCCGGAGGCGAAGCCAAATGTAAATATGTGGTTGATGAATTGGGTTTTGATGGTGCCATTGATTATAAATCGGAAAACCTGGCCAGCGGTTTAAAACGAGAATGCCCTAAGGGCATCGATGTGTACTTCGATAATGTGGGGGGCGAAATACTGGATGCTGCCTTGACCCGACTTAGAATGCGGGCGCGAATCATTATATGCGGCGCTATTTCCCAATACAATAACAGGGAAAATGTAAATGGTCCAAAGAACTATTTGTCCTTGTTGGTCAACAGGGCCAGTATGCAGGGCATGGTGGTGTTGGACTATGCCAAGGATTATGGTAAAGCCGCCCAAGACATGGGTATGTGGATGATGCAGGGGAAACTAAAAAGTAAAGAGGATATCTACAAAGGCATTGAAAATTTTCAAGAGACGTTCGAACGGCTTTTTACGGGTGATAAAATGGGAAAATTAGTGCTTAAGGTCATTGAGGATCAATAGGTCTTTCCATTGAAGTATGATATTCATAGATCAAAAATAGCGACCCATGAAAGCAATTGTTTGTGAACAGTTTGGCCCGCCATCGAGCCTAGCACTACAAGAAGTCGAATCATTGAAGCCAGGGGCAAAGGAAATCCTAGTTACCGTAAAGGCTTGTGGAGTTAATTTTCCGGACACTTTGATCATCCAAGGATTATATCAATTTAAACCGAAATTACCTTTTACCCCGGGAAGTGACATTGCAGGGGTCGTTAAGGAAATAGGGGAAGATGTTTCCCACCTTAAGGTAGGCGACCATGTTTTCGGCTTTGTTATGAATGGAGGTTTTGCGGAAGAGGTAATCGTTCCCGCCAATACCTGTTTTCGGAAACCACCTCAAATGGATTTTCCCGTTGCTGCCTCCTTTATGATGGCCTATGGGACATCGTATCATGCCTTAAAAGACCGTGGTCTTTTACTGGAAGGCGAGACACTTCTTGTTTTAGGAGCTTCGGGAGGTGTGGGATTGGCGGCGGTAGAGCTTGGAAAATTAATGGGAGCTAAGGTGATTGCCGCTGCCTCATCCAAGGATAAGTTGGAATTATGTAGGCAATATGGAGCAGATGAACTAATAAATTATTCAGAAGAAAACTTAAAAGAACGAATAAAAGCCCTTACGGACGGTAAGGGGGTAGACGTTGTTTACGATCCAGTAGGTGGCGATTATTCGGAAGCGGCTTTAAGGGGGATGGCTTGGGAAGGCAGGTATCTGGTAGTGGGTTTTGCCGCTGGAAATATCCCTAAGATACCGTTGAACCTGCCACTTCTAAAAGGATGTGCCATTGTTGGTGTTTTTTGGGGAAGTTTTGCCATGAAAACTCCAAAACAGCATATGGAGAATACCATGCAATTAATGAAATGGTATGCCCAGGAAAGGCTTAAGCCCCATATCCATAAAATTTATCCTCTGGATCAAGCGCCAATGGCCTTGGACGAAATGATGCAAAGAAAAGTAAAAGGAAAGGTAGTAATAGGGATATAAATACAAAACTATGAGATTAAAGAATAGAGTAGCCATCGTTACTGGAGGAGCTAGGGGCATTGGTAGGGCAGTTTCTGAATTGTTTGCCAAAGAAGGTGCTTCGGTATGTATTTGGGACCTTTTGGACGAAGGTAAGGAAACGGCAAATGGGATTAACGAAAATGGGGGTAAGTCCGAATTTTTAAAAATATCCGTAACGGATAAGGAAGCGGTACATGAAGCCATTGAGGATATTCATTCGCGATATGGAAAAATAGATATTCTAATCAACAATGCAGGGATAACCCGTGATAAAACCTTACTGAAAATGAGCATGGATGAATGGGATTCGGTCATAGATGTAAACTTAAAAGGTGTGTTTATTTGCGCCCAAGCCGTGGCGCCCTACATGAAAGAAGCAGGCTATGGTCGTATTGTATCGGCCGCTTCCAATGTGGGGTTACGGGGGAATTTTGGGCAAACCAACTATTCGGCCACCAAAGCAGGTGTAATCGCCATGTCCAAGACCTGGACTATGGAATTGGGGAAATATGGGATAACCGCGAATGCCCTTGCCCCGGGATTTACCCTCACTGAAATGGTAGAAAAAATACCTGCCGAGCACATAGAAAACATTAAAAAACAAATTCCTTTGCAAAAGGCTGCCGAGCCCATTGATATTGCCTATGGTTATTTGTATTTGGCATCGGACGAGTCACGATATGTATCCGGAATTTGTCTAACTATAGATGGAGGGATTTCAAGATAGAGAAATTATGGGGAAATTAAGCTGTAAAAATTTTGATGAATTTCGAAGGCAAGAAGGAAAAGATTTGCCCTCGGGAGACTGGATCGTAGTTACCCAGAAAATGATAAACGCTTTTGCCGATGCTACCTTGGATTTTCAATGGATCCACGTGGATGTGGAAAAAGCAAAGAAGTATTCGCCTTTTAAGGCACCTGTTGCACATGGGTTTATGTCGGTTTCGCTTTTATCTAAAATGCTTGGGGATATAATGGAAGTGCAAAGCGTGCAAATGGGGGTTAATTATGGCCTCAATAAAGTTAGGTTCCCGCATCCGGTAGTGGTCAACAGCAAGCTGAGGTTAGTAGGTAGGATTTCCCAAATAGAGGATTACGGTGATAATGGTCTTAAAGTTACTTGGGATTGTGTTGTGGAAATCAAGGATGTGGAAAAACCTGCTTGCGTTGCGGAGTTTGTATCCCTAATGTTCGAGTAAAACAATAAAATAGATATGAATCATAACTTTTTGGTCCATAAGAAGGATTTTTTCGACTGCGATGTTCGATCTTCGGAGATACCTAGAACAAAGGAAAATGAGGTAGTGTTTAAAATAGAGAGTTATGCATTCACGAGCAATAACATTACCTACGCCGTAGTGGGCGATAGTATGGGCTATTGGAACTTTTTTCCTACCCATGAACCTAATGGGATTATCCCGGTTTGGGGATTTGCCAATGTTGTGGAGTCCGGCCATACCGAAATTAAGGTGGGAGAACGTTTTTATGGATATTGGCCCATGGCCCATTATTTAAAAGTACAACCGGCACACATAAAATCCCATGGTTTGGTTGACGGTTCCTCCCATAGAAGTAAACTACCTCCATTATATAATTATTATGCGAGGGTTAAAGGAACCTCTTCAAAGGAGGAAAATGGTTACTATTCCCTCATAAAACCCCTATTCACCACCGCATATCTAAACTATCGTTTTTTACAAGAAGAACGCTTTTTTAATGCCTCCCAAATCGTGTTGACCAGTGCTTCTTCCAAAACAGCTTTGGGAATAGCCTATATGTTGTTTGCCAATAGGGAAGATCATGGAAAAAAAATAATAGGGCTAACCTCTGAAAGCAATCAGGATTTTGTGGAGAGTACCGGTTTTTATGATCAGGTAATCCCTTATGGTGATGTTTCTGACAAACTTACCGATAGAAGTACAATGGTGATAGACCTTTCCGGAAACACGGAGCTATTGCAAAACTTGACCTATCAATTGAAAGAACAACTCAAATTTGTTTCACTGATTGGTTTGGCCGATTGGACATCCGCTGGCCCCACAAAACAAATCCCTAAAGCCAGGTTTTTCTTTGCCCCTGAATACGCCCAAAAATTATTCGCCGACCTAGGACCTGAAAAGGCAAATAAGATGATAAATGAAGCGCAAGAAAAATTTACAAAACATGTTTCTGGATGGATGGAACTTGAATTCGTGGACTTTGAAAAAGGTGTAAAAAAACTGTATATCGATATGCTAAATGGAAAAGTACATCCTTCTAAAGGGTATATCGTAACTATAAAAAATGAATAATGAAAATTGTAACCACCCCGGAAAACCGTTTTGAAGGCCTACCGGATTACCCCTTTAAGCCCAACTACTGTGAAGTGGAAGACGGGTTGAAAATGCATTATGTGGATGAAGGTAGTGGACCATTGGTTTTGTTGCTCCATGGTGAGCCCAGTTGGTCCTATCTGTATAGAAAAATGATTCCCGTTCTGGTCGATGCCGGATTCAGAACCATCGCACCCGATCTTATTGGTTTTGGTAAATCGGATAAACCTA
>JBCBZE010000284.1:0-4672 GCA_039815505.1 Bacteroidota bacterium
GAGGAAGTTGAGCAACTCCAAGAGGTTATCGTATCCGAGGATGTAGAGCGAACCAATATTAGAACGCCACAAACCAGTGTGGTCACTTTGTCCACACCCACCATTAAGAAGATTCCCGTGGTCTTGGGCGAAGCGGATGTTATAAAATCCATCTTGCTACTTCCGGGGGTGACCAGCGCGGGTGAAGCCTCCTCAGGTTTTAACGTTCGGGGCGGTGCGGCGGACCAGAACCTGATTCTTTTGGACGAGGCCACTATTTTTAATACATCGCATCTTTTTGGGCTTTTTTCCGTATTTAATCCAGATGCCATTAAGGATGTTAAACTCTTTAAAGGGGGTATTCCCGCTAGATATGGTGGTCGTGTGTCATCGGTTCTGGAAATTTTCCAAAAGGAAGGCAACAGCAAAGAGTTTAAGTTAAATGGCGGCATAGGTGCGGTGGCCAGTAGATTATTGGCCGAAGGCCCTATCGTAAAAGACAAATCGGCTTTTTTATTTGGGGGAAGGGCTTCCTATGCCCATATATTTTTACCACTTTTTGATATAGACAACCGGGCATACTTTTTTGACCTCAACACCAAATTGAACTATAAACTGAATGAACGAAACAACATTTATTTATCCGGTTACTTTGGTAGAGATCTTTTTAGCATCAACGACAGTTTTATAAATACCTATGGTAATGCAGTAGTAAACTTTAGATGGAACCATCTGTTTTCAAATAAGTTGTTTTCCAATCTATCCTTGATCTATTCTGACTATTCCTATGGATTGGAGTTGGATTTTGTTGGGTTTGAATGGGATTCGGGCATTCTCAATTTAAACGCCAAATACGATTTAAAACACTACATAAACGATAAACTCCAGATCAACTACGGGATCAATAACATTTATTATGATTTTAATCCTGGAAAAATAGTTCCCAGTAGCGAGAATTCAGGTATCGTGGAAGATCAATTGACCAAGAAATTTGCAAATGAGTTTGCTGCATATGTTGATATTCAACATGATGTTACCAATAAGTTAAGCTTGGGCTATGGACTTCGTTTAAGCCATTTTACCCGTTTGGGGCAAGATGAATTAAATGTGTACGAAAATGACAATCCTGTCTTATTTGATCCTTTCCAATTAATTTATACCGAGGCAGAGCCTATTGATGTCATAGATCCGGGAAGGAGCGGGAGCCTTGCCGACTTTACCAATTTTGAACCTAGGATAAACATGGCATATCGTTTTGGACCAAACACATCTATCAAGGCCAGTTATACCCGCTTGGCGCAATATTTACACCTGCTTTCGAACACCAGTTCCCCTACTCCATTGGATGTTTGGACACCTAGCGGTCCGTTTGTAGAACCACAATTGTTGGACCAATATGCCTTTGGGTTCTTTAAAAACATAAAACAGGGCGATTATTCCTTGGAAACCGAAGTCTTTTATAAGGATATACAAAACAGAATCGACTATATAGATGGAGCCAACCTAATCGCCAATGATGCCATTGAGCAAGTTATTTTAAACGGTGAGGCCAGGGCATATGGACTAGAAGTATTGTTTCGAAAAAACGAAGGTAGGCTAAGGGGTTGGCTGGCTTATACGTTATCCAAATCCGAACAACGTACCCCGGGCAGGGTATTGGATTTTGATAATGGACGGTCCAATATGGAAACAGGTATCAATTTTGGCGAATGGTACAATACACCTTTTGACAAAACCCATGATATCTCCATATATGCAAGTTATGAACTCAACAAAAAATGGAGCTTTAATACCAATCTTATTTACCAAACCGGCCAACCTACCAACTTCCCCATTGGACAATTTGAATTTCAAGGTCTCGTGGTACCCTTCTTTGGTTTGCGGAATGTTGAGCGTTTACCTGATTTTCATCGTATAGACGTTTCCGCCACACTTATACCTAAAAGGAATAAAGATAGAAAATGGCAGGGGGAATGGGTCTTTAGCGTATACAATTTGTATAATAGAATGAACGCCGCCTCTATCAACTTTCGTCAAAATCAGGATACCGGACGGAACGAAGCCATACGTACATCCATTTTTGGAATTGTTCCCGCGGTTACCTATAATTTTAAATTTTAGGCTATGAAAAAAATCATATATCTATTGATCATACTGATCTTTTCTTCATGTGAGGATGTTATAGAGGTGGATTTGCCAGAGGATGAACCAAGACTAATCATTGATGCGCTTATACGGGTAGACGAAAGTGCACCTACCATTAACATTCAGGTAAGAGCAAGTGTAAGCGGTTCATTTTTTGAGGGCACAACTCCAGCTCGTTTGGATGAAATATCAATTATCAATTTGGATTTGCCCACGGATAACAATCAAAATGTACGTTTTTTAACGGAGACCAATTCCGGTTCGGGTGTTTATGAGGTACTTTCCAACATAGATTTTCTGTTGGAGGGCGAATTGTTGCTTCAATTGCAATACGAAGGCCAATTTTTCTTGGCTTCCACCAGATACGTTCCCACCGTTCCCATAGATAACCTGGAACAGGGAGATGACATACTCTTTGACGATGAAGATATTGAAGTGGAAGTAACCTTTGCAGATGATGCCGGTAGAGATGATTTTTATGTTTTTGATTTTGATTTCAATGAATTCTTGGTCATCGAAGATGAATTTTTTCAAGGTCAAGAGTTTAAATTTTCCTATTTCTACGATAAAAATCTTGAAGCAGGGCAGGAAGTAGATATAAGTATTCTAGGAGCGGATAGGGAATTTTTTAATTACATGGACAAGCTCATAGAACAGGGAGGGCCCAATCCAGGTCCTTTTGGCACTCCTGCCGCAACGGTGAGGGGCAACCTGTTCAATGTTACCGAATTGGATAATATGGATGTTTTTGACAACGTGGATATGCCCAATAATTTTGCACTGGGCTACTTTGCGGTAGTACAGGAATTTACACAAAGTATCGTTATTCAGTAATTATCCTGCACGGCATCGATCAAGTATTGACGCACCTTTTGTTCTACCATTTCCGCGGCGTTATCCATACTATACTGTACCGGTTTTGAAGTATCCATAATTTCAAGAACTTGGGTCAGCCCTAACACATCCAAACCCTTGGTGTCCATATCAAGTTTTCCACAGACCGCTATGACCGGAATGTCATGTTCACTTCCCAAATCTGCTACCCCCTTGATCAATTTACCGTATACGGTCTGTTGATCTATTTTTCCCTCTCCCGTAAAAATATAATCGATAACATGACTTTTCATGAGCGTTTCCACTCCCGCTATTCCCAAAACAAAGTCTATACCCCGTGTATATTCCGCATTCAAAAATACTTTTAGACCATAGGCCGTTCCTCCGGCAGCACCTGATCCCGGTAAACGCTCAAAAGATTTTTCGAAAGAAGTCCGTACCCTTTCCGCCAAATGTCGCAACCCCGTATCCAACAGGACAATCTGTTCTTTGTTTGCTCCTTTTTGGGCACCATAGACATAGGCAGCGCCTTGTTTTCCATGTAACGGATTGCCAACATCATTGATAGCGATTACCTTAATTGTATCCAGAAGGCCATCCTTTGGCATTAGAATCTGATGTATCTTACTTAAGTTTACACCCATAGGCCGCAGTGGATTATCATTTTCATCCTTAAACACATACCCAAAGGCATCCGCAATTCCAGTTCCACCATCATTGGTTGCACTACCTCCCAAGCCTAGATATAAGGTCTTTGCGCCTTTTTTGATTGCATCCAACATTTGCAAACCGGTACCTCTGGTAGAGGTGATCATTACATTGCGTTCCAAAGGCTTTAATAGCTCAAGTCCCGATGTCTTGGCAAGTTCTATATAGGCACGGCCATTGACCGTATCCAGTAAGTAGGGTGCCTTGATGGGTCTACCTAAGGGATCTTCCGTGGCGACCCAAATTTCTTTACACTGCAGATAATTATTTACGGCATTCAAAAATCCATCTCCGCCATCGGACATTTTTGCCTCGTGAATTTTGGCCTTGGGCAATACCTTACGAATACCCTTCTTAATGGCCATAATAACTTCATCCGCGGTCAAGGAGTCTTTGAATTTGTCCGGAGCGATCAATATTCTCATATGCTCTCTTTTAGCCACTTAAATTCGAAAGCTTGTAAAGTCCAATACACATCGCTCATCTCCTCTCCTGTGCGCAGATCTAATGCTACCGGGCACCTTGATTTGATCTTTACCCCATTATTGGAAAAATTATGGATGGCAAACAATCGTTGGCCCGTATCCTTCCGCTCGATGATGAAAACGGATTTTTCTTCGGTATAGGAGGCCTGGGAAAAAGGTGAAAACAGTTTTTCTTGCTTTCTAATTTTTAATAGTTCCATATAGCTCCTATAGACGATATTTCTTAACGAGTCTGTTTTACCTAGCTGATGGACGATATCGTCATATGGGAGTTTCTGCCTATTTATTCTTCTATTGATACCAGATCGTACCGCCTCTTCCCTATTGTTTTCGGAGCCTAGTATAGAGTGATAATATATACCTGGAACTCCGGGCATTACCAGCATTACGGATTGGGTAAGTAAAAAACGTTGCGCCCTAATGGTATTTTCGCTACTGGGATGGGTTATTAAATCCATATAATTACAGTTAAGCTCATATGGGGATTTTGTTCCATCGCCATTATCCTTATAAGAAACAAA
>JBCBZE010000381.1:0-2955 GCA_039815505.1 Bacteroidota bacterium
AGTCTTGGAGCACTACTCCATGATATTGCGGACGCCAAGTTCAATGATGGAGACGAAACCGTAGGTCCGAGAATAGCCAAGGAATTCCTCCTTTCCAAACATACAGATGCCAACATGGTTGACCATGTAGTAAAAATCATAGAACATATTTCATTTAAGTCAACCCTGAAATCAGGTAAGCATGTTTCGATTGAAACTAAGTTTTCTTCCAAAGAACTAAAAGTTGTTCAAGATGCGGATAGGCTAGATGCCATTGGTGCTATTGGTATTGCTCGGGCCTTTAATTACGGCGGGTTTAAAAACAGGGAACTATACGATCCAGAAATTAAGCCAAATTTGAAAATGACCAAAGAGCAATATAAAAAGTCCAAAACGCCTACGATTAATCATTTTTACGAAAAATTACTTTTACTAAAAGGTTTAATGAACACGGAAACCGGAAAGAAACTTGCGGAAGAAAGACATCAATTTATGTTGGTTTATCTAGAACGGTTTTATAACGAATGGAATGGAATGGCTTAAGGGTTTATCCATGATATAACGCTATTTACCGTCCTATATTTTTTGTATCTTGAGAAGGACAAATAGCGAGCCCAGATGCAAAGAAGAAAATTCATTAAAAAAGTGGCGGCCTCTTCGGCCGCATTTTCAATTGTACCCAATTTTGTATTAGGTAAAAACCATGTCCCTCCTAGCGACACTTTATATATTGGTGCCTTCGGTATAGGTGGACGAGGAGCCGGTGTTATCAACGAGTTGACACAAACAGGCAAGGTTAAATTTACTGCATTTTGTGACGTGGATAAACGAATGGTGAAAGCAAGCCGGGAATTACATCCAAATACTAAAATGTATACAGATTTTAGGGATGTTTATGATAAGCACTTAAAGGAAATAGATGCCATAATGGTAGCGACTCCAGACCATACGCATGCGGCTATCGCATTGCCTTTTATGCGGGCCAAAAAACACGCTTATGTTGAAAAGCCCTTAACACATAATATTTATGAGGCTAGATTAATGACCAAGGTCGCCAAAGAAAACAACATAGTTACCCAGATGGGGAATCAAGGGGCTTCCAGCGATGGAAGCAGACAGTCCAAGGAATGGATTGATTCCGGAATTATCGGTAAAGTTTATAAAGTGGATTGCTGGACCAATAGGCCCGTTTGGCCGCAAGGCGTACCTGTTCCCGTAAAGAAAGAGCCCAAACCAGAGGAGTTGGATTGGGATCTATGGCTTGGACCGGCAACCCATCGGAATTACAATGCGGCGTATTTGCCCTTTAAATGGCGTGGATGGTGGGATTTTGGTACCGGCGCTCTTGGCGATATGGGCTGTCATATCATGGAAACCCCCTTTAGTGTATTAGATCTAGGGTATCCAACGGAAGCGGAAGCCAGTTGCACAACCAATTGGGTTGGAGATTTTGTAGAAGCTGATTATGTGGCTTCATGCCCTGCATCCTCTATTGTACGATTAAAGTTCAACACCAAGGCACATGGTAGTATTGCATTAAATTGGTATGATGGGGGCCTAAAACCTGATTTGCCCGATGAACTAAAAGACGGGGAAACCATAGGAAGCAATGGCGGTGGCTCTATCTTTTATGGAACGAAAGGAATTTTAATATGTGATACCTATTCCCAAAATCCTAGATTGTTACCTTCCAAAATGATGGGTATGTTCAATGCGCCCGAGCCCTATCTGCCAAGAATAGTCGGCGAAAATGTACGTCATCAGAACAATTGGGTGGATGGCTGCCTTAAAGGTATCGATACCTCATCGGATTTTGCCAAATCGGGTCCTTTGACAGAAGCTGTACTTATGGGTAATCTTGCTATAAAAGCCTATCAACACAAAACGCTAAAAGAGGGAAAAAAAATAGGTGATTGGGATCCTTTTAACTATCCAGGTAGAAGAAAATTGTTATGGGATGGCCAAAATATGACCGTTACCAATTATGAAAAAGCCAATGAGTGGGTAAAAAGAGCATACCGACCAGGATGGGAATTAGACTAATTAAAACCCACAGCTCCAACCCCGAAGCTTTTTGTGCGCTTCTTTCCGCCTTTTGTTTTTGAAAGCTATATATTAGTATAAACCAAATACATGAAACCTGCCGAAAACCAACAAAACGCTACTTTTTAAAACAACCTAGTTTGTCCATCTTTATATTGAAGGTGTAATGCTTTGTTTAACTTGGGGAATACTTTGTTCTTAAAATAGGTATTCCGAGCCAAACGGGCCATTTCATGTATTTGTTCCGCGATTTTCCCCTCTCCTCTATTTCTAAGACCAAATCTACTGTCGTTCAAAGTGCCTCCATGACAGGCTTGTATTTGATGAAGCACCTTATCTGCCCTATCTGGCATGGTTTTTCTAATCCAATCTGTAAAGATCTGCCCAATGGCCCCATTTAACCGTACTACGGTAATAGCAAAGGACAAAGCACCATTGTTGGATACTGTTTTTGCCAAATTCATGATTTCATGGCTATTAATACCAGGAATTATAGGGGCCAACATGGCATTTACCGGAACATCATTTTCGGATAGGAGCCGTATAGTTTCCAAACGTTTTTTGATCGTTGTAGTTCTTGGCTCCAAAATTCTACGCGTTTCCTCATAAAGGGAGGTAACGGAAACATTTACACCGATTAAATTGTAACTGGCAAGTTCCTTTAATACATCCAGGTCTCGCAGGATAAGGGCGTTCTTGGTAATGATACCTACAGGGTGCCTATATTTCAAAAAAACCTCCAGGCATTTTCTGGTAATCTTAAACTTCTTCTCAGCGGGTTGATAACAATCCGTATTTCCGGACATTACGATGGTTTGGGCCTTCCATTTCTTGCTTTTCAACTTTTTTTCCAATAGCAAAGGAGCAGAATTCTTTACCAAAATTCTTCTCTCAAAATCGAGGCCAGCGCTATACCCCCAATATTCATGGGTA
>JBCBZE010000216.1:0-6095 GCA_039815505.1 Bacteroidota bacterium
AAAAGGTTTGGTAATATAATCGTCCGCTCCGCTGTCTATTCCAACAAGTTCATTTTCATCCCCTGCTTTTGCTGTTAGCAAAATAATTGGGATATGACTGGTGAGCTCGTGGGCTTTGAGTTCCTCGGTCAATTCCACCCCATTTTTTCTGGGCATCATGACATCTGAAATAATAAGATCTGGCACTTGTTCAATTGCAAGTTGCACACCTTCCTCACCGTTTACCGCTACTACAATACGATAATCACGCTTTAAAGTTTCATGGAGGACGGTTCTAAAGTCCGGGTTGTCCTCAACAATAAGTAATAAAGGTAACCCACTATCCGTTTCTATGGGACCTTCATCTTCCGCAATTGTATTGCCAAGAGGCATCACCGACTCTTGTGGTGTTGATACGAGATCTGTACCTTCATACAGCTCATCAGGATTGAAATCGGATTTATGACAAGGAAGTACTACTTTAAAAGTTACGAAACCACCCCCATCCTTTACCTCGATCTTTCCTTTATGCAATTGTACCAGCTCTTTCACCAACGCAAGCCCAATTCCAGCACCCTCCTTAAACTCATCTGTTTGATAAAATCTATTGAAAAGTTGTTCTTTTTGGAGCTTGGTGAAAGGCGCTGCCATATTCTTAACAACAAGGGCCAGTTCTTGGGGTGTTGCCATCAAATGTCCATTTACCGTTCCATTGGCAGCACTGTGTTTTATTGCATTGGAAAAAAGATTGGATACTATTTTTTGAAAGGCCTCGCGATCGATCCAAAGCGTTTCTTCCTTAATATCCATGTTGATTTCAAAATCCAAATCCTTTGACGTTGCCAAATAGCGGTACGGTTCTAACTGCGCTTCAAGAAAATTGCGGGTAGGGGTTTCTGTTACCTTTAACTTAAGATTGCCGGACTCTAATTTTGACAAATCCAGTAATTGGTCTACTAAATCGATAAGCCGATTGTTATTTCGTAAAATCAGTTCGTATTCCTTTCGATCCTTTACAGAAAGGTTTTTTTTCTGAAGTTTCTCTTGAATCGGAGTGGCAATGAGGGCCAAAGGTGTTCGGAGTTCGTGTGAGATATTGGCAAAAAAATTGGATTTGGCTGTGTCCAATTCCCGTAACATTTTATTGGTTTTTTGTCGGTTCCTAAAAAGGAAAAACAGAAAAACCCCGGCAAATGTTGTTATTCCTATACCCCCAAGCAACAGATTACGTTGGTTGGTTTTTTGGACTTCCACAGTCTCGTTTTTAGCCTGTAAAAGTGCTATTTCCTGTTCTTTTTGTTCGGTTTGGTATTTAGTTTCAAGTTCTTTCGTGATTTCTGCCCTGTTCTGTAAATTAATACTATCTGTCAAAATGAATTGTTGTTTTTTGGATTGTAAGGCATTTTTATAATCCCCAATGCCCTCATATGCCTCTGCAAGGCCCTTTTGAATTTGGTTCCGTTCACCCAAATAATAGAGTGTGCCTTTATTTGGTGAGCTAGTTTGGGCTTTTTTAAAAAAATCTATTGCTCTTGGGAACTCCTTTTTCTTTAAATAAAAAGATGCAGCACTTATTTGCATAGCATTAATGCCAAATATGCTGAACCCCTTTTGACTTGTGAGTTCCAATCCTGTTTTCAGATAAGGTTCGGCCTCTTCAAATTCCTCTAAATCCGTATAATTAAGTACTAATTTGGCATAAACTTCAACCAATTTATTGGGTTCATTAAACTTCTTATAAAATGGCAGCGTTTGCAATAAATACTTAATGGACTCTTCTGGATTTCCGTTTTCATTATAAAACGACCCTTTCAGGCGAATTGAATTATTGACTCCCGCTTGGTTCCCCATTTTTTCATGTGCAGCTATACTCCTGTCAAAATAGGTAATTGCTTCATTGCTTTTTAGCTCGGTGTGTATTAGTCCTATATTTTCAAGAGCCATGGGCAAATTACTGGTAATACTATCGTGGACGGTGTGAATGGAATCAACTTTTCTATATTCTACAAGGGCATTGGAATAATCGTTTTTGTTAAATGCTATATTCCCTTTTACAATAAGACAAGTTGCAACCAACACCCAATTATCGGTTTTCCTTGCTTCTCTCAATGCCAGGGCGGCATAATTTTCATAGGCCTCAAAATCAAGGTTGGCCCTACTTAAAATGGCCAATTTCCTGTAAAGATCTGCCTTTGTTTCCACGTAATCGGAATTTTCTATCTGCGACAATGATTTTTTTACATAGAAAAGAGAACTATCCAATTGGGAATTATAGTAGTAATAAACAGAACCCAGATTAAAACACTTGGCTGATATTGACATATTATCAGTACTGCGTGCCAATTTTAAGAGTATATCATTATAAAATCTGGCAGAATCCATATTGATGGATAGGTAATCTCGAATTATAAGGTTCAATTTATCATATCGTAAACTATCGGTTTCAGAAAGTTCCAGAGCTTTTTTTAGGGAATCAATTTTCTTTTGATTTTGTCCAAATGTCGTGAATGAGGAAAGCAAAAGAGTTAAGAACAAAATAGGGCGGGAACACTTAAAATTGAACATCGCAGAATTATTGGAAGGTTATAAATAGTGTTAGAATATAAAGAATATTCAGCTCTTTCAAAAAAATATACTCCAGAAGTACTATAGAAAGATTGTGTTTCCCTTATTTTCAATTCTTGAAGTGAGGAAATATCCAAAGAAGTTAAATGGGTTTGTTTTATAGTTGACCCTTTTCACTTCATTGGAAAGATTGTTCGGATAAATGCCCCTTTAAAGCCGGGGAAACACTTTGGGCCCGTTTCAAAGATAGTTCTTGATCAGTTCATTTCCTTAAATTGCCGGTTACGTGTGTTTGAAAGATGTACTTGAAGCTGATCGTACTGCACGCTCCCATTTTATTGGGAAAGGTTCTTTGAGCAACACTCCGGAGTCTAAATACTCATATATTTCCCCGTAGTTTTTTATTTCATTAAAATCGGTCCTTCTCACTCTATGCCATGGTCTCAAATCATTAGTACTCTCCAAACCCATGGCACTTATAATCTCGGCAACACTTTCTATAGTACTTTCATGGAATGATGAAGTGCGTTTGGCCTTGTCCTTTATGTTCAACGCTTGCATATAATGGGGGTCTTGGGTCGCGACACCTGTAGGACAGGTATTTTTGTTACACTTAAGGGATTGAATACATCCAACAGCCAGCATCATTGCACGGGCCGAGTAGCATAGATCAGCACCGATCGCTATATTTTTTACAATATCAAATCCTGAAATTATCTTGCCACTACAGATAACTCGAACATCGTTTCTTAGATCAAAACCTGTCAATGCATTATGTACGAAAATTAAGGCCTCCGTTAAAGGGGCCCCAATACTATTGGAAAATTCAAGCGGAGCGGAGCCAGTGCCTCCCTCGCCACCATCTACGGCGATGTAGTCTGGTAAAATACCTGTTTCGACCATGGCTTTACAAATAGCTAGGAATTCCCTACGTTTACCAATACACAGCTTGATCCCGACGGGTTTCCCTTCGGAAAGCTGGCGAAGTTCCTTTATAAAATCCAATAACTCCATAGGGGTTGAGAAAGCGGAGTGCGCGGGTGGAGAGTTCACGTCTTTGCCCAAAGGTACATTTCTGATTTCTGAAATTTCCTTGGTCACCTTGGCTGCCGGAAGTATTCCTCCATGACCTGGTTTGGCGCCTTGGGACAATTTTATTTCAATCATTTTTACATTGGGGTGCATGGATTTTTCCTTAAATGAAATGGGGTCAAATTTTCCTTCCAAGGTTCTGGCACCAAAATACCCTGTTCCAATTTGCCAAATCAAATCCCCACGATGCTCTAAATGATGTTTGGTTAGACCACCTTCACCCGTATTTTGTGCAAACCCACTAGAGTGAGCACCTTTGTTCAAGGCTAAGACCGCATTCTTGCTCAACGCACCATAACTCATAGCTGAAATATTGAGAATACTGGCGCTATAGGGTTGCAAGCAGTCTTGCCCACCTATGGCAATACGCATTTTTTTTGGGTCAATCTTAGTGGGTGCCAAAGAATGGTTTACCCACTCATAACCCACTTCACCCACACCGAGTTGCGTACCAAAAGGAAGTGTGTCAAGCTGTTTTTTGGCCCGTTGATAGACCAAGGAACGGGATTGTCGTGAAAACGGGACCCCACTGGAATTTGATTCTATAAAGTATTGATTTATTTCTGGCCCGATACTTTCCAGTAAGTAACGGAAGTTCCCTATAAGTGGAAAGTTCCTCCGTATGGCATGTTTTTTCTGAAACATGTCATTCAGCCCTATCAAAAACAATGGTATAACGATCACCAAACTCCAAATAGTGGAAGGCCAGATAAATTGTAAAACAACAATTGCTATAATTATAAATGCCGAGGAAATCAGAAATTGTCGCTTCATTATTTCTAAACAGGTTTATAGATTATTGAATCATTTCACTCATATGTTTCTTTTCGAGCTGAGGAAACCATCAATACTCCAGGTTCCCCCACCCGAAAAAAACATGTAGAAAAACACAAAACAATATAAAACCGCTAATTCTCCTTGGTTTACAATGGGCAAAAAGGATGTACCAATAAAAACCATACAATAGGCCACCGCCATCATTCCACTTAGAACAAATGCTGCCCATCGTGTACCAAACCCAATGAATAGCATAACGCCCCCTACGAACTCTAAAACACCTGCCGCGAAAAGCAAACCGGAAAGGTCTCCTTGCATATTCTCGGAAGGTGGGTAGCCAAAAAGTTTTTGCGTCCCATGCCAAAATATGAGAAATCCGACAATAATTCTGAGTAGGGCCAGGACTTTAGGTTGCCACTTGTTGAAAAAATCGTTCATTTTCTTAGTTGTAAAAACAGGTAATCAAAGTTCAAAAACCAGGTCAAAGGCAAAAATATGCAGATCTGTAAAGCGAATTTCTTCGCCAAAAAAAGATCCGTATGTAATCTCCGCCCTTAGTAAATCAGGGATTATTTGCCTATATAAAACCACGTCTATTTCTTGCCCTAGTAAATCTCCTTCTTCCTCGGAAAAATAGGCATGATAACCCAACCAACCCCCTATGCCCCAGAACAGATTATTGGCTTCTGCGGTAAAATAAGGGTTGTGCAATCCATCGGCAGGTGGATCGATAAAAACATCCGATATTCGATGTAGGCGCTGCCCTGTGGACAGTGGAAATTGATAGGAAGCAACGCCATTATCAGAACTTGCGAGCTCATAGCCCATATTGAAAATACCAACACTTGGAAAAGAGATCCCTACTTCCGCATTTATCAAAAAGGCTGCATAATCCGTGGGATTGTCACCGAATTCACTTTGGTATGCAAATGCAGTTTTGTAATTCAATGCCATTTTATCCTTTGGCAACGGACCTCTATCAATGGTAATACCATATGTTTGATTGGATACATCCGGAGCGTCTTCCTGAAAGTCCAAGAGATGAGTGAACAATCCGAACCTAATTTTTTCATTTTTATAGTAGCGCAACATGAAGACGTGCGAATCACTTCGCCAATCCACCTCCTCTGCAACCAGACGATTAACTTGGTACATAAATGCATATTCAAAGGCCAGGCCTTTTTGGTCGTTCTGTATCCTTCCATATAGGGCGTCAAAGGTCTGATCGTCCTGACGAGCAGAAACTCTCCCTATGAAACGCTCGTCTTCTACAATCGCTGCTTGCCTTCCTACTTTGACTTCCAATACAGTTTCGTTGAACGAATCAGTATACGCGATATGTGCTTGGTTTAATTCAAGGGTCTCCGGATCCGTCACGTTGGTTAGGTCGGTTAGACCGTTTACACCATCAAAATACAGGTCGGGTGTAAGTGCTACTACGCTCTCCCCTTCGATATACACCTGAAAACCCTTGTAGGCTTTGGTCAGATAGCCAAAGTTTGTGCCAAAGGTATAGGCTTGGGAGGCACTGGCCGCGTCATCATTTGCGTGCCAGAATCGTAATTTACCATTGAACACAAACTCTCCAGATCCAATGGCGTTTTTCAAATTATCTTCTTGTCCCTGTTCTTGACCATGGATTGGAATACCTATCATTAAAAATAGGGATGCTACTAGCCATG
>JBCBZE010000123.1:0-8931 GCA_039815505.1 Bacteroidota bacterium
AAAACATAACCGTACTTTTTGATGGGGATGCTGCCGGACTAAGAGCTTCGCTTCGTGGTATAGACCTGATTTTGGAACAGGGCATGAACGTAAAGGTGTGCACTTTTCCTGAAGGGGAAGATCCGGACACTTTTGCAAAGAGCAATGATTATGAAGATGTAGTGTTGTATTTACAGGAAAACGCCAAGGATTTCATTCAGTTTAAAACATCGTTATTAGCAAAGGAATCGGCCAATGATCCCATAAAAAGGGCCGATACCGTTAGGGATATCGTTAATAGCATTTCTAAAATACCAGATCAGATCAAGAGAGAGATTTATATTCAGGAGTGCGCCCAGATTATGAATATATCGGAGGTAGTATTGTTCAATACCCTTGCACAAATCAGTAAAAAAGAAGTAACCGATACGAACAAAAGTGCGCGCCAGGAACAGAGGGCCTTTGAGGTGGTCAAGAGTGAGCAGCTCCGGGAAAAAGTAGATGTGCAGTATGAATTGGAGCGTAAAATTATAGAAATGCTTTTGCTCTATGGAAATCAAAAACAAGAATTTGAAGATCTTATCTTAAAGGAAAATGAGAAAGGTGATTTGGTTTTAGAACCGGAACAGTTAGAGTCCAAGGTATATGAAAAGATTTATCTGGATTTACAGGAAGATGAAATAGAACTTACGCATGAAGGTTTTCGAAATATATATTATAGATTAATAGAACAATTGAATGAGAAGGAAGATTTTTCCATAAATACGTTTATGGCTGATTTGGATCAGGAAATCGTTGCGGAAATTTCCTCCATTTTAATGGAAGAAGAAAAATATGTATTGCATGAATGGGAAAGAAAAGATATTTATCCCAAGGAAAAAAAACAAGGAATTGCACAATTGGTGAGTGAGACCATATTGACCTTACGATGTTTTTTGATCAAAAGAAGAATAGAGACATTACAACAAGATACACAGGAAATAAAAAAAGATAATCGGGAGACTTTGGAAGAAATTATGAATTATCTACAATTGAATAAGCTGTTGAACAAAAAGTTAAACAGGGTATTGTCCTAAAAATTGGAATTAGGGTAAAAAAAACCCGGCTATTTAGCCAGGGTCTCTTTTTTTCGAATGTTAATCGTGGTCTTAATAAAGTTCCAAAGCCTTGGCTTGTTGTAATAGATCTACAAGATTATCTACGTTCAATTTACGCATTAAACGTGCCTTGTAGGTACTTACGGTCTTTTCATTAAGATTTAAGCCCAAAGCAACGTCTTTATTACGTTTGCCGCTCGCCAATAATTTTAACACTTCCACCTCTCGGGTAGATAGCTTTCTGAAAAACCTTCTAGGTTTTTGGGTACCCTCATCAAAAGCCAAACGCTGGGCAAGTTCATTGGTAATGAACATATTGCCTTGGCTCACTTTTCTTACCGCTGAAATAATATAGTCCAAGTCGGCAGTTTTTGATAAGTAGCCAAACGCCCCGGCCCTTATGGTACTGAGTGCATAGACATCCTCTGACTGACCACTGTAAATAAGTACCCTAACATCTGGATATTCTTGTTTGATCTTTCTTAAAGTGGCTATACCGTTAATTTCCGGAATATCCATCTCTAATATGACCACATCGGGAGTGACTTTCTTTAATTTCTCAAATAGTTCAGAAGTTGTGGCGACATCATCGACAATCTCGAAATCACTAGCAGAATCAAGTACGTTCTTAATTCCCATTCTAACGATCGGATGGTTATCCGCAATTAAAACTTTGATCATTATGGTTTGTTTTTCTATATTTTAACTTGACTTGTACGTCTAAAAATACTGACATGCAATGTAAGGTTAAAATATGTAATTTGTTGAACAAAAATGAATTTTTTTATTCAAAAAAAAGAATTTTTGGGGTTTTATTCGATTTAATTGCCTGATTTTTAGTCAAGCGGTTATTTTAACTCTTTTGGAATTTCACAAACCGGTATCGGAACCATCTTATGTTGGTTCGCCGTATTGAATTTCTTGAAGATAAGAAAAACTTCTCTTTCCCTTCCTGAAAAATCATCTATGTTCCTACCTTTATCATTCATTTCCATGGCCCACTCCAGTTCCGGATAAGAAGCCCCTATTTGGTCTTCATCCGTTCTATTGTCTCCCCACAAACCGTCCGTTGGAGGTGCTTGTATTACTTCATCGTTTATTCCAAGAAATTCGGCAATCTCATAAACCTCCGTTTTTAGTAGATCGGCTATGGGACTAAGATCAACACCACCATCGCCATATTTGGTATAAAAGCCAACGCCAAAATCTTCAACCTTATTTCCTGTCCCTGCAACTAAATACCCTTTAAGTGCAGCGAAGTAGTACAAAGACGTCATTCGTAATCTTGCCCGTGTATTGGCCAAGGACATAAACCGTTCTTCTTCATTTGCTACAGGTGGAAGTGCGTTGACAAGTCCGTCGAATACCGGTGTCAAATTCACCAGTTGCCGGTTTACATGTTCAAAATTGTCTTGGAGCCATTGAATATGCCGGGAGGCGCGTGTCACCTGATTCTCGGATTGGTGAATGGGCATTTCCAAACACAAAAGGTCTAGACCTGTCCTGGCACATAAGGTAGAGGTAACGGCAGAATCTATACCTCCAGATATGCCAATAACGAACCCTTTTATCTTCGCATTGGTTGCATAATCCTTTAACCAATCCACTATATGGTCTATTACCTTTTCCGTTTGCATAATAGTATCTTATTAAGTTGAAAACAGTTAACTTTGCCCCCGTAAAAATAAAGCGTAAGCACTAAAAAATAAAACTAAAAGGGGATTACTTTACATATGGGAAAGCGGATTTTTTTTGTTTTTGGCGTATTACTGCTTTTTTTGGCATGCGGCGAAGAGGAGACGGTATCAAAGGATATTCGTAATACCAGGGTTGATTTAAGGATAAATAGGTTTGATCAAGAATTTGGCCAGGCTTCCAAGGATGACCTATCGGGATTAAAAAAATCATACCCTTATCTTTTTCCCGAGCAATACGCGGATAGCGTATGGGAGATGAAATTAAAGGATACCTTACAAATAGAAATTCGTAGGGAAGTGGATAAAGTGTTTGCTGATTTTGAAAAGGAAACAGCTGATTTGGAACTCTTGTTTAAGCATGTAAAGTACTACTTTCCCATATATAAGCTACCCAGTATAGTAACCTTGACCAATGATGTGGATTACAATAATAGGGTATTCTTATCGGATACACTGCTCTTGATAGGACTGGATAATTATTTGGGACATCAACATAAATTTTATGCAGGTCTTCAAAATTATATCGCTTCGGGGCTGGACAAACAATTTTTGGTCAGTGATGTGGCCGGTGTTTTTGCCAAAAGAATGGTTCCAAGACCTAAGGATCGAACTTTTCTGTCCAAACTTATTTATTACGGAAAAGAATTATACATCAAGGATAAGTTGATGCCCTTTATGACAGATGCTCAAAAAATAGGGTATTCCCCTAGCCAGTTAACTTGGGCCCAAGCTAATGAAGGGCAAATATGGCGCTACTTTATAGAACGGGAATTATTATACAGTACGGATAATAAATTAGATCTTCGATTTTTGGATTTGGCCCCCTTCTCCAAGTTTCAATTAGAACTGGATAACGAATCTCCAGGAAGAATAGGTAGGTATATGGGCTGGCAGATTGTAAGGGCTTTTATGGAGAATAATGAGCTGGACATAAAGCAACTGTTGAGTATATCGGCAGAGGACATATTTAAAAAATCGAACTATAAACCAAAAAAGTAATGGGAAAGCTTCATACTTCTGAAATTAGATTAAAGGTTGGTTTGGATGAAAACAGAGTTCCCGAAGAACTCACTTGGTCCGCCCAAGATGGAGGTATTGACAATGAAGAAGCAAAAGCAATGCTGTTATCTGTCTGGGATAGTAAAAACAGGGAATCCCTAAAAATAGATTTGTGGACCAAGGATATGCCCGTAGATGAGATGAAAATTTTCTTTCATCAAACTTTGGTATCCCTATCGGATACGTTTATGAAGGCCACGCAAGATGAAAAGATGACGGCTACCATGAAGGATTTTTGTGATTATTTCGCAGAGAAATTAGAGCTTAAAGGAAAATAAAATATCCACTTTCCAACGTTATTTGTTACAAGGGTGCCAACTGGAAAAAATAACGGAAGCTACGGTCCGCCCCTGACTTTTCAGTTAAGGAAACAAAGACCAATTCCAAGTCCGCTCCATATACTCCTGCTTCATAAATGATATATGCCAGACCATTTAAGTCCCACAGAGGTTATTTTGGTGGCGCAATGAATACTGTTGTTCTAATAATTCCCGGTCTTGATGATCAAGATAGAACAAGTTGTCTTTTGAGTGAAAAAGCCAAGAAAAAGGTACGTTTTCAAGTGCGGATCATATGTTCCGGGCAATCAATACGTAAATCCCTTTTATGGAGCGTTTTTTTAAGCAAATTACAGTAATCGTTTTCCTTACCGTGCGTATAGAACCTGCACGAAAAACACATACGTTGAATAGTGATGATTCCGGCTTTGTTCAGCTTTTCGATAATTTCCAGGAGACTTAGGTACAAGACTTCCTTTTGTGATTTGGATAAGGTATGAACGGGTTTTTCTATGGCATCGGAAAATGAACCGATACGTGCTGCCACATCTTCGCCAATTTGAGTTAAATGAATGGAGAAACTCCTGGTATCCATCGGGTCGGTTTCCTTATAAACAAGCTTCTTTTTAGTCAATAATCGTATGGATTCGCTGATCGTTGCTTTGGTAAGATTGAATTCTTTGGACAAGTAATTTACCTTACATTGCTTGGAAGGGTGAAATTTAAGGAATAACAATAGCTGCAATTGTATAGGGGTAAGTTTATGGTCTTTTCCTTCCTGCCAAAGCAATACTTTAAAGGCTTCCGAAATTCGTTCCAAACCTACAACTATCTTACTTTCTATTTGGGTATTTTGATGTTTGGGATTAAATGCGTCCATACGACAAAAATAGCCCCAAACAATTAGTTTACCTAACTATTTGGGGCCTTAAAACTACCTTTTGGAGACCTTATAGGGTAAGGATAGGTCTTTAGAAGCTACACTATACACGTTATAAACGCCCAGTAAGGGGAACCCCTCTTTGCTGGTGTTCACCTGCATATAGGCTGCGACACCGTCAAAACTAAAGTCGCTCTTATGGTTCATGCGATACTGCGGAACAATTACTTTAATGGTATTTTCGGTAGTAATTACGGGGAAACCTGGTGAGTCCATATACATGGGCATACCCGGATTTGTGGGGGGTAATTTCACGGTTTCGTCCCCGGCATCGAACTGTTTTACGGATAGGCCTCCGGGTACCCTTTTATCTTCTATAAGGATTACCCAATGCGGATGCCATACAATGCCGTCATCATCAAAAATAGTATTTGAGTTTTCATCCCATAAGGGTGTATCATCAAAATCTGGATGGGAGGTAAGGGCCAATGCAACGATACCTTCCGTTTTTGAGAACCCAACATCCCCCGATGCCAAATTTGTTGGGAAAACATAACCCAAAACGGGTGCTCCGTCCATTTGCCCCAACTTGTCCGGGATACTTTGCCCCGCCTTGCCTTCGACCTCTATGGAAAATATGAGTTGTTGCAATTCAACATCATGTTCTACCGTAGTGGCAGTAATCTTTAGATTTTTGGAATCTTTAAAACTAGGAGATTCGTTAGTGTCCTGACCTTTACATGATACAAAACCCATAAGAAGTATGGACATACCAATCATCTTGAACTTTAGTTGTTTCATAAACATCGTTTTTAAATCCATATAATTAGTTAAACTAACTATATGGAATAAATTTTTTTATCCTTTTACATCTGCAATGGTAGCACCATGATTAATATGCAATACATTGCCGTTATCCAATACTAGCGCGGGTACGGATTGCACTCCCAAGTTTTCAGCTGTTGTTATGAGATCTGTGCGCTCACCTAGGTGAATCACATCCAGCGCTACCTTGGATGTATCCAAAAGGTTCAATAATTCTTGCTCCGCGCTAACACAAACGGGGCAGCCTGCATGATAAAATGTTGCTTTTTTCATATCTATATATTTTAGTTTTGGCATTAGTGCCGATACAAATATAGTAAGTTTAACTAACTAAATATAATTTTTGGTGGAAAACTTGCGGGTTGATGAAAAACCAACTTTTAAGAAGTCGTATATTTAAACACATACCAACTAATAACCGACCAGCTTCATGATAAATTACTTGAGTATACTATTGCTTCTTTTCTTGTATCAACCATTGATAGCCCAAGAATCCTTGTCCCAAACAGAAAAAAGAATATTAAGGGTAGGTTATACTTCCGCACCTCCTTTTATTATTCAGGATGGTAATCGTTTGGAAGGTATTAATATATGGTTGTGGGAACGGGTGGCACAGGACTTGGGTTTAGAGTATGAAATAGTTCAAATGGGTTTTTCCGATATGCTGGATTCCCTTAAAACGGGTGGTATAGATGTGAGCGTTAATCCACTAACCATTACCAGCGAACGAAGCAAACATATGGAGTTCACACATTCCTTTTTTGCCTCCAATTCTACCATAGCCATCTCGGAAACCTCCTCCCTACAGAAACTGACTCAGTTTTTGCATGGGTTCTTTAACCGTAATTTTATCAAGGGAATAGGAGTGTTGTTGATTATCATCTTTTTATTTGGGATATCCGCTTGGTTTTTTGAACGAAAGAAAAACCCATTACACTTTAGACCGGGACCCAAAGGTATTTGGGATGGGTTATGGTGGGCGGCCGTAACCTTGACCACGGTGGGTTATGGAGATAAAGCACCGAAGAGTAAAAGTGGAAAAATTACGGCCTTGATGCTAATGTTCGGTGGACTCTTATTTATTTCCGGCCTTACGGCAAGTATTGCTTCCAGTCTTACCGTGAATAAATTAACCAGTAGTCCGGATAGTTTTAACGAGTTTAAGGAGCTCCCCGTGGGATCCATAAGGAATTCAAGTGCCAATGGGTTTTTAAAAGATCATTTTTTTAAGGATATACGAACATACGATGGCGTTACCCTTGGGCTCCTGGACCTTAAGAATAAAAAGATAGACGCTTTTCTGTATGATGAGCCCATTTTAAAGTACCGCATAAAAAAAGATTCTTCCTTGGTCAATATACAGCTCTTGCCCGTAAAATTTGACGTACAGTTCTATGCATTTGGTCTACCCAAGGATAAAATTGCATTGGAACAGTTTATTTCCCAAAAAATATTGGAAATTATAGAAACCCAGGAATGGCAGATTATCCTGAACGAATATGGATTAACGGAAATATAGGGTAAAGCACTATTTATCTGGATTGAAAAGCCCAATAGTATAATCTAATAGTATGGTCCCGTTATGTGCCCCATGGCCGGGAACCACCGTTTTCAATTTTGGATACGCAGCTTTAATTTTAGACACGGTAGCACTCCAATCTTTTTCGTTGGCGTCGGCCAAATTGCCTTTTTTTGCATTTAGGGATTTTATCATACACCCGCCGAACAGTAATTCTTCACTGGGAATGTAGCTTACGATGTTATCTTGGGTATGTGCCTCTCCAAAATATCTATTTACAATTTTCTCGTTTCCCACTTCCAATTCCATAAGCTGCTCAAAACCGATTTGAGGAGCGGTAACCCCTTCCTGTGCAGCTAGCGCAATGGTTGTGGAATTGGCGAATGAAGGAGTGCCCAGTTCATGAAAAACATCCAGTCCACCTAAACAGTCATCGTGAAAATGATTGATGACCACTGCGGTAACATCACATTGTTTCACCTCTACAACCCATTTGATGAGTTCCCTAGCGGTATTGGAATCGGCCGGTGTGTCAAAAATGACCGCTTCATTGTCATTTAGATAAACTAAACCGTTACAGGCCACTTTTCCATAATCGGCAACATCCAAATAGGAGATGTGGATAAAGCTGTTTTCCGAAATGGATTTAATTTTTAAATTTTCAGAGGTGTAAGCCATGACTATCTTTTTTGACTTACATTGCAAATGAAGAAGTAGAAAAAGTAGCAGGCCGGTACAGCGAACCAGTATTCGCATAATATGTTGATGTTTGTTATTAAAATGTTGGGGTCAAGGTTGTTCAAAGATATTATATTTAGTTACTTTTCCATAATGACGCATCAAAACGCATACAAACTTTTGTTCATCTATAATGCCAATTCCGGACTCCGGAACACGCTTTTGGATGGCGCCCACAAAATTTTAAGTCCATCTACCTATGCTTGTAGTCTTTGCGATCTTACCTACGGTGCCCTTACCGAAAAAAAAGTTTGGAAGCAATTTAGGACAGCAAACAAAATGCAAATGGAGTTTTTGCATAAAGATGAGTTCTCCCGCCAATATGCGTCAAAATTCGGTTATAAGTTTACATTTCCCATTATTTTGATCGCTACCCCCAATGCATTGGAAGTTTTTGTAACGCCAGAAGAAATCAATGCGCTGGAAAAAGCCGAAGACCTAATAGCGGTAATACAAAAAAGAAGTAAATAGCTACAAGGACTATTGCTGTGTGGTACCATAGGGAACATGGTATTTCCCACTTGGGAAATCAGATGTAATCCCCTCTATTTTCCTTGTGAAAATCCAGGTTCACTTCATCTATATACCCAAGTAATTCCTCACGTCCTATATTTTTAGTGGATGAGGTGACAAAATATAATGGAGCTTCTTCCCAAATACCTGATAACAATTCTGCAATATATGCATGCACTTTTTGATCGATCACCCGGGGTTTTAATTTATCGGCTTTGGTAAAAATGATCGAAAAAGGAATCATATGTGTCCCCATCCATTCCATAAACTCCAAGTCCACTTTTTGGGGTTCATGACGAATATCTATCAATACAAAGGCACAGACCAGCTGTTTTCTTTTCTCAAA
>JBCBZE010000147.1:0-8139 GCA_039815505.1 Bacteroidota bacterium
AACATCCAGTCCCAATATCGGAAAACCATCACATCCGATATCCGGCATTAGTGGATTATCCTGATTTGCGGTAGAACAAACTTCAACTTTTCCTCCTTTATGAACGCATAACCACGCCCAACCTGAACCGAACCTGGTGGCGGCTGCTTTAGAAAAAGCCTCTTTAAAGCCATCAAAAGAACCATAAGCAGCATTTATGGCGTCCGCTAGGTCTCCAGCTGGTTTCCCACCGCCATCAGGCGACATAACTTCCCAGAATAATGCGTGATTATAAAATCCGCCCCCATTATTTCTCACGGCACCATTGGACATGTCCAGATTGTACAAAATATCTTCAATGGATTTTCCTTCTACATCCGTTCCTTGAATTGCATTGTTTAAATTGTTCGTATATCCGTTATGATGTTTTGTATGATGTATTTCCATTGTCCTAGCATCAATATGTGGTTCCAATGCATCATACGCATAAGGCAATTTTGGTAATTCAAAAGCCATAATTACAGTGTTTTAAGTTAATTATTATTGTTTCCCAAAATTAAGGTTTTATGAAACAATTTACACTAATTATTTGTTAAGAACTGTAGTAGATTGCTTATTTTGCAAAGAAAAGATAAGTGCAAGAAGCGGCCTACAAAATCTATGATGCCTCTGCTGGTTCCGGTAAAACCTTCACACTTGTTTCGAACTATCTTAAGATTATCCTTTCCTCGTTTTCCAAAAACAACTTTAGACATATTTTGGCCATAACATTTACCAATAAAGCGGTAGATGAAATGAAGCAGCGTATATTAAGGAGCCTATTTGAATTTGGACAGGATCCTACCCCGGAGAGCAGCAAGGCCATGTTGCTGTCCATTGCACAAGAATCGGGGCTCTCGTCCCATATTTTAAGGGAAAGGTCTAGAGAGGTATTAAAGCAAATATTACATAACTACGCATTTTTTGATATCTCTACCATAGATAAGTTTACCCATAGACTTATCCGGACTTTTGCCAAGGACTTAAAACTTCCCCAAAACTTTGAAGTTGTTCTGGACATGGATTTGCTCTTGGACGAAGCGATCGAAAGATTGGTCCAAAAAGCAGGAACAAGTCAACAACTGACCAAAGTATTGCTGGATTTCGCCCTTGAAAAAATCGATGAAGATAAAAGCTGGGATATCACCGTTGACTTGAATAGGATGGGAAAACTACTGTTCAATGAAACCCACATAAAACAGTTAAAGTATCTAGAGGAGAAAAACATTGCCGATTTTCTAGCCTTGAAAAAAAACTTGTCCATAGAACTAACGATGGTTAAACAACAGGTTGCGGAAAAGTCTAAAACAGTACTTCAATTAATACATGCATACGGTTTGCAGGCAAACGATTTTCCTAGGGAGACACTTCCCAATCATTTTAAGAAAATCATGGATTCCGAATGTGAACCAAGCAAGCTCTATGGCAACAAACTGGAGGAAAACTTAAAGGAAGGAAAAATTTTAAAATCCGGGATAGAGATTCCATCCAATGATCTGGCTCCAAAAATCCTAACCCATTATTTAGATATAAAAGCAGATATATATAAAATAGCATTCTTAAAAAATGCATATCAAAATATCGTTCCATTAACGGTTCTGAATGCCATTCAACAAGAAATAAAGGTGATTGAATTGGAACGGGACCAATTACCCATTTCTTCCTTTAACTCGATAATATCCAAAGAAATAAAAAATCAACCAGCTCCTTTTATCTATGAGCGGCTAGGAGAAAAATACCGTCATTATTTTATAGATGAGTTTCAGGACACGTCTGAAATGCAATGGGACAACCTTGTTCCGTTAATCGGCAATGCCCTTGAAAGTGAAGACGAAAAGGGGAAAAGAGGTTCTTTATTAGTAGTAGGAGATGCAAAACAAGCCATTTATCGTTGGCGAGGGGGGAAAGCGGAGCAATTTATGGAACTTATGGATTCTAAGACCAATCCATTTATGATACCACCAACAACGGCATCGCTAGGCACAAATTATAGAAGTCATGAAGAAATCATAAAATTCAACAATGACTTTTTCACCCTGACAAGTCCATTTTTGGCAAACAACGCCTACAACAAGTTATTTATAAACGGGAATAGCCAGGAATACAATTCAAAAGAAGGAGGGCTTGTACAAATTAACTTCATCGAGAACGAACAAAATGAAGATGTGCTGTATTGTGAAGAAGTTCTAACAATCATTAAGGATACATTACAAAAAAAATATGTTTATAGGGATATCTGTATCCTTACTAGGAAGCGTAAACACGGAATCATCTTGGCAGACTATCTCATGCAACATCATATTCCAATAATTTCTTCCGAAACCCTGTTATTGAACAGCAGCCGTAAAGTGCAGTTCCTTATCAATATCCTGGCGTTTTGCGATTTACCGCAAAACAAGGAAACTTCCTATAACATTCTATATTTTCTCGCTACAAAAGAAGAAGATAAACATACTTTTATCCATAACCATTTATCCCAGTTGGAATCCATGCTCATGACGGAATATGGTTTTGATATACAACTATTAAAATATTTCTCGGTATACGATGGGTTGGAGTATGCCATTAAACAATTTGAGCTCGTTGATGATTCGGACGCGCACCTTACGTATTTAATGGATGTAGTGATGGAGGTGGAACAAAAAGAGGGTGGCGGAATACGTGCTTTTTTGTCCTATTGGGAAAAGAAGAGGGAAAAACTGAGCGTTGTAGCTCCTGAAAGCATGAACGCCATACAACTGATGACCATACATAAAGCCAAGGGGCTAGAATTCCCCATTGTACTATTTCCCTATGCGAACACCTATATTTATGAAGAAATAAATCCTAAAGTCTGGTTACCTGTCGAAGATGTTGTTTTTAATGGTTTTAAAGAAGTGTTGATCAATAAAAAAAAGGAGGTGGAGCACTATGGTACAATCCCTAAAAGAGTTTATTTGCAAGAACAGCATAAATTGGAATTGGATGCCTTTAATCTTTTGTATGTGGCCTTGACCCGTGCGGTCAAAGCATTGTTCATAATTACCAAGAAAGACCTTAGTTCAAAGGGGATGCACAAAACGGATCATTATTCTGGCCTATTCATACATTATCTAAAGGAAAAAGGACTGTGGCAAGATGATAAAAAAATATATCTGAAGGGAACCCTAGCGAAGAATCCTAAGAACTTGGATTCCGGACATCTTCAACAAGATGTTCTTTATAGTTATTCTTCAAAGAACAGGCCTACTTTTAACATCCTTGCAAAATCTGGTTTGCTTTGGGATACCGATAGGGGAAATGCCATTTCGGAAGGAAACCTAATACATTACCTATTGAGTCATATAGGAACGAAAAAAGATATAGAAAATGGGTTTAAATTAGCATTGTCCAGGGGAGAGATACATAATGGCCAGATACCCAGGTTAAGGCAAAAAATACTACAAATAGTAAATCATCCTAAATTAAGGCCCTACTATGACGATGAAGGCATTATTAAAAATGAATGGGATATCATTACAAAAAACGGATTAATTTTACGTCCAGATCGAATTGTGTTAAAAGGAGATAAAGCCACCATTATAGATTATAAGACCGGCAAGAAAAATAATAGGTATCACCAACAACTGTATCAATATTCCGACGCAATTGAAGAAATGGGATATCTGATCGAAAACAGAATCATCATATACATCAATGATAACATAACACCTGAATTTATTTAAAAACAACAGTATTTATGTACGGAAAAATTAAACAACATTTGCAGGAGGAATTGAAAGATATCCAAGAGGCGGGACTTTATAAAAAAGAACGGGTGATTACTTCATCCCAAGATGCGGTAATTAAAATTTCCTCTGGCGAAGAAGTCATCAATTTCTGTGCTAATAATTATTTAGGGCTTTCCTCGCATCCAGCAGTTGTCCAAGCGGCCAAGGACACCTTGGATTCCCATGGCTTTGGGATGTCGTCGGTACGCTTTATTTGCGGAACCCAGGACATTCATAAGGAATTGGAACAAAAGATCGCTGATTTTTATGGCACGGAAGACACCATTTTATATGCAGCGGCCTTTGATGCCAATGGAGGGGTTTTTGAACCCTTACTTTCCTCCGAAGATGCCATAATATCAGATTCTTTGAATCATGCATCCATTATTGATGGTGTGCGATTATGCAAAGCCAAACGATATAGATATATCAATAATGATATGACAGATTTGGAATCCCAGTTAAAACAGGCGGATCAGGATGGTTCCAGATTTAAGATAATCGTGACAGATGGTGTTTTTTCCATGGACGGTCTATTGGCCCCGTTGGACCACATCTGTAATCTAGCGGAGACTTATGATGCCATGGTCATGATAGATGAATGCCATGCTACGGGTTTCATCGGTGATACGGGTAGGGGCACCTTGGAGAAAAAAGGGGTCATGGAACGCATAGATATTATTACTGGAACCCTAGGAAAGGCACTTGGTGGGGCAATGGGCGGTTATACCACAGGAAAAAAAGAAATCATAGAGATACTTAGACAACGCTCTAGACCCTACCTGTTTTCCAATTCCTTGGCCCCCGCAATAGTTGGGGCTTCGATCAAGGTCTTTGAAATGTTGGACAAGGATACCTCCTTAAGGGATAAGTTGGAAAGGAACACGCTATACTTTAAAAAAGGGATGAAAGATGCCGGGTTTGATATTATAGATGGTGATTCCGCCATAGTTCCCGTAATGTTATATGATGCAAAACTTTCCCAACAAATGGCGGATATGTTATTAAAAGAAGGTATATATGTCATCGGTTTTTTCTTTCCAGTGGTGCCTAAAGGCAAAGCCAGGATACGGGTACAACTGTCCGCCGCCCATGAAATTGAGCATCTAGACCGGGCAATAAGGGCATTCATTACCGTCGGCAAAACCCTGAATGTCGTTGAATAGTGCTTTTTCTTACTTGAAATACACTAAAAAAATGAGAAATTGATTTTGTTAATAATTTTTAACAACTTACATTTGCGACTAATAAACACTTAAACTTAAAATTTTGAACATGAAACAGCTTAGCAAATTATTGGTTGTTGTCCTATTTATAGTAGGTTTAAACAACATTCAAGCGCAAGACGAAAATAACCCATGGCAGATCAGTTTTGGTTTAAACGCAATAGACGTTTTCCCTACTGGTGATGAGGATGCCTTGGCGAATTTCGGATTCGACACAGGTAGCTTCGGCAGTGAATACTTCAACGTAAACGATCATTGGAACATTATTCCTTCCGTATCTTACGTTGCGGCATCCAAACATATTGCGGATGGTTTTTCTGTTGGCGTTAGAGGTTCTTTGAACCGAATTGAAAATTTGGGTGATGTTGAAGTCGACGACCTTTCGCATTATGCTGTTGACGGAACTATCAAATATAATTTTCTTAAAAATACCAAGCTTGACCCATTCGTAGAAATAGGCGGTGGTTATACCTGGGTAGACAATATCGGTGCAGGTACGGTAAACGGTGGTATAGGTCTTAACTATTGGTTTTCCGAAAACTTCGGTCTTACGGTACAGACACAGTATAAGCATGCTTTCGAGGATTACTTGGTAAAACATTTTCAACATCTTGCAGGTATCGCCGTTAAATTTGGTGGTACGGATACCGATGGAGATGGAATTTATGACAAAGACGATGCTTGTCCAGAAGTTGCCGGTCTAGAAGCCTTCAACGGTTGTCCTGATGCTGATGGAGATGGAATAGAAGATAGTAAGGACGATTGTCCCAACGAAGCTGGTTCCAAAGAAATGAATGGATGTCCTGATGCCGATGGTGACGGAGTTGCCGATAAAGATGATGCTTGTCCAAATGATGCTGGCCTTGCTGCATTGGCAGGTTGTCCTGATGCCGATGGTGACGGAGTCGCCGATAAAGATGATGAATGTCCTAACGAGGCAGGTCCTGCTGAAAACAAAGGATGCCCATGGCCAGATAAAGATGGTGACGGAGTCTTGGATAAAGATGATGCATGTCCAGATGTAGCCGGTACGGTTGCCAATAACGGTTGTCCTGAAGTAACTGAAGAAGTTCAAAAACAATTGAACGACTATGCTAGAACCATCTTGTTCGACACAGGTAAATCTTCCATCAAGGCCGAATCTACTTCCGTAATGGTAGATATCATTACTATCTTGAACGAATATCCTACAGCTAAGTTTACAGTTGAAGGACATACAGATAGTGTAGGTAGTGCTAAACTTAATCAAACCTTATCCGAGTCACGAGCTAATTCTGTTAGGGATTTCTTGATCGAAAAAGGAGTTGGTGCCGATAGATTATCTGCCATCGGATATGGTGAAGACAAGCCTATCGCAACTAACAACACAAGAGCAGGTAGAAAACAAAACAGAAGGGTAGAAATTAACTTGATAAAGTAATAAGTTTCTGAAACCTTTTAAAATAAAGTTGAAAGGCCCTGACAATGATGTCAGGGCCTTTTTTTATTTTTATCTATGCGCAGTTTTCTCGAAGAAGTTATTGAAGAAATAAATAATGGTGATGAAGCTTTAGAAAACATTGTTTTTATCCTCCCCAGTAAAAGGGCTGGTACGTTTCTCAGGAATATTATCGCCAAAACTGCCAAGAAAAACCTGTTTTCCCCTAAAATATATAGCATCGAAGCTTTCGTTGAAACAATATCCGGATTAACGTACGCTTCCAACATACAGCTGCTATTTGAACTTTACGATACCTATCTCAGGGAGACCCCGGGAGAAAAGGATACTTTTCATAGCTTTTCCAAATGGGGCCAAACACTATTACAAGATTTTAATGAGATAGATAGGTACCTGGTAGACCCAACCAAAATATTCTCACATTTGTCCGCCGTACAGGACGTTAACCATTGGTACGTTCAAAAAGAGAGAACACAGGTAATTGAAAACTATATCACTTTTTGGGAAAATCTCGAAAATTTATACGTTGCTTTTACGACATCCCTGCTTAACAAAGGTATTGGACATCAAGGCCTCGTATATAGACAAGCCCATAATAAACTGGACCAATATTTAGAGGCGAACAAGCACTGGAAGCATATTTTTATTGGATTTAATGCGCTTAACACGGCAGAAGCAAATATTATCCAGAAATTTCTAGAAGTAGTGGTTTCGGATATCTATTGGGACATCGACCCTTATTTTCTCAATGATCCTATCCATGATGCAGGTTACTTTATTCGAAAGCATAAAAAATCCTGGAATTATTTTAAAGAACATCCTTTAAAAGGTATAAAAGAGGGTTATGTACTTCAAAAAAAGAATATTAACGTTATTGGAGTTCCAAAAAGTGTTTCACAGGCTAAATATATAAGCCATTTAATTGGAGAAATTAATTCAAAGGAACCTGAATCTTTGAAAAACATGGCGGTAGTGTTGGGGGATGAGACGCTGTTAAACCCTATATTAAATTCAATTCCCAAAGAAATAGAGGGCATAAACATTACCATGGGGTATCCTTTAAGTAAAATCCCTATGGCCAGCCTATTTACACAATTTTTTGATCTGTATCTAAATAAAGAATCCCATGGCTGGTTCTATAAACACCTGCTGGCCTTTATATCCCATCCGGATATTCATACTTTATTAACGGGTAAACATGGAAATATAGGTGAATTACTAAATAAAAAAATAAAAAATCAGAATTGGGCCTATATCACCATTGAAAAAATTAAATCTATTGCCCACGAAGACCCTAATGGGGTTTCTTATCTATTTTCTGTAAAGAACAGTTCCCCAATAGGCTTTATTGAAAGTTGTTTAGATATCATACAGGAACTTAGAACCAAGTTTCAAACATCTGGAAACAGTTTAGGTCTGGAGTATTTATATAGATTCTATACACTGTTCAATGAACTAAGGCAGTTAGTAGTTCACTATAATTTTGTAGCCGATTTAAAGTCGCTCTATGCCCTGTACAAAGAGCTTCTGTCGTCCGAAACCTTAGACTTTCAGGGAGAGCCTCTAAAAGGGCTTCAAATAATGGGTATGTTGGAAAGTAGAAACCTAGATTTTGAGACGGTACTCATAAGTTCCGTAAACGAAGGAATCCTACCCGCAGGAAAGTCGAACAACTCCTTTGTCCCCTTCGATGTCAAACTCGCATATA
>JBCBZE010000374.1:0-3120 GCA_039815505.1 Bacteroidota bacterium
CCAGCGCTATTATAGTCGTCAATTTATACTTAGAAATGAGAGTGATTCCTCTGCCTTACAGGGTTTTGAGAAAGTGTTGAACGCTTTTTTTGAAGATCGCCCTCCGGAAATTAATGGATTGCCCACTGTTGAATATTTTGCCCAAAAGTTGTGTTTGTCGCCCAACTATTTAAGTGACATGCTAAAATCTATTACCGGTAAAACAGCGCAGGAACACATACATTTTAAACTAATTGAAAAGGCCAAGATAAAATTGTTGGGCTCCAATGCATCCATTGCGGAAATCGCTTTTGAACTCGGGTTTGAATATCCACAATATTTTAGCCGTTTATTCAGAAAAAAAACGGGTTTTACGCCTACTGAATTCAGAACTAATTAAACCCTTCGCATAGTACTACTTAAAGGCAGGATGTCCCGTGATATCGGCACCGGTAATCAGTAAATGGATGTCATGGGTGCCCTCATAGGTAATGACACTTTCCAAATTCATCATATGGCGCATAATGGAGTATTCCCCGGTAATGCCCATTCCTCCTAGAACTTGTCTGGCTTCCCGCGCTATTTTAATGGCCATATCCACATTGTTGCGTTTGGCCATGGAAATTTGTGCCGTTGTGGCCTTTCCTTCATTTTTGAGTTGCCCTAAACGGTAGGCCAAAAGTTGGGCCTTGGTAATTTCGGTAATCATCTCGGCCAATTTCTTTTGCTGTAATTGGGTGGCGGCGATCGGTTTTCCAAATTGAACCCGTTCCTTGGCATACCGTAGGGCCGTATCATAGCAATCCATGGCAGCGCCAATGGCACCCCAGGAAATACCATAGCGGGCAGAATCCAAGCAACCTAAAGGCGCCCCAAGCCCACTTTTGTTAGGTAAGAGATTTTCCTTGGGTACTTTTACATTGTCAAAAATCAGTTCCCCGGTAGCGGATGCCCTCAAAGACCATTTGTTATGCGTTTCTGGAGTTGAAAAACCTTCCATGCCCCGTTCCACGATCAATCCGTGGATACGTCCCTCCTCATTTTTTGCCCAGACAACGGCAATGTCGGCAAAAGGCGAATTGGAAATCCATAGTTTGGCGCCGTTCAAAAGATAATGGTCGCCCTTATCCTTAAAATTAGTGGTCATCCCACTTGGGTTGGAACCATGATCGGGTTCCGTAAGTCCAAAACAGCCCATAAATTCGCCAGAGGCCAATTTGGGTAAGTATTTTTTGCGTTGTTCTTCGGTACCATACGTATAAATCGGGTACATCACCAATGAGGACTGTACGGAAGCAGTGGATCGTACCCCACTATCGCCACGCTCTATTTCCTGCATGATGAGACCGTAACTTATTTGATCCAGACCGGCGCCGCCATACTGTTCTGGAATATAAGGTCCAAAAGCCCCGATTTCCGCCAAACCAGTAATGATTTGCCTAGGGAATTCCGCTTTTTGTGCATACGCCTCAATGATTGGGGAGATATCGCGTTTTACCCATTGACGGGCCGCATCGCGAACCAATTTGTGTTCTTCGCTTAACAGATCATCAAGATGGTAATAGTCGGGAGCTTCAAATAAATCGGGTCGCATACGTATGATTTTGACCAAAGGTAATTAAAGAAATATAACATTACAAAGCGCTACAGTTACATTTTTAAATAGAAATCCCGAGTAAGATTTATGTATGCCGCGGTATATTGATGACGTGCCGTTTCAATGATAAGTTCATCCCTGAAAACACTGTTTTTTATAAAATGGAATTCCATTAAGCTCCGCTTAATTATTGAAGAAGGGTTTCCTTTAACGTGGGTTATTCGTTTGGGAAATAAATGAAACTTGGCACCTATTTGTATAATCCTTTCCTCTTCCTTGAACGGAGCAATAGTTGTAAATACTCCTTTTGGGGCAAGTAATTTTGAAACACTTTCCAATAATTCATCAAAAGGCAAGGATGTGTTTCGTCTGGCCCTATTCCGTGCTTCATTTGTGCTGGTCGTCCGTTCCGTAAAAAAGGGCGGATTGGAAATGATCAAATCATATTTTTCCTCTATTTCTTCCGTAAACTCATCCAATCCAGCATGGTAACAGAAAAGACGATCACCCCACGGCGACGCTTCAAAATTTTCTACACATTGCTCATAGGCCTTGGCCTCTATTTCAATGGCATCTATCATTTCTGCCGTACTTCTTTGGGCCAACAGCAACGAAATGAGCCCTGTACCGGTACCTATGTCCAAAATAGCATGGGTTTTTTTTTTCAAGGATGTCCAAGCTCCCAATAAAACACCATCCGTTCCTACTTTCATCGCGCAACGATCCTGGTGAATGGTAAATTGTTTAAAATGAAATGGTTTCATAAAAAACTCAAAAATTAAATACCAAATTCCAAAAATGTGATTATTTCTTATTGATTATGGCTGAAAGGATTTTTCTTAATTCTTCTACCTCTTGCTTTCCATTGGGCATATTTTTAAACTGCCCTGATACACATTATTGGAATTTGGAATTTGTTTATTGGTATTTACTTAAGATATAAATCCACCAATCCTTCCGGAGTGGTCACATAAATCGTTTTTTGGGCTCTATCCACTTTTAAAATAATCTCATCATTGATGGGAATCAACAATTGCTTGCTCCCTTTTTCTACTTCGAACAAAGCTTGATTGGTAGTATCGTTTACACTTTTAATAGTCCCGATATCCCCATGTAGGTTATCGACCATGGCGAAACCGATTACTTCATGAAAATAGAACTTATTGCCTTCCAATTTGGGTAAAAATTGCAAGGGAAGGTATAATTCGGCACCCATGACCCTATCGGCATCGGCTTCATTGACAACTTCCTCAAAGCGAATACGTAGCAGGCTCGACTTGTGCAGAACACATTTTTCAATAAAAAATGGAACCAATGTGTTTCCTAAGGAAACGAACACTGATTCCATGTTTTCGTAGATTTCGGGTTCATCCGTGTCCAGTTTTACCAGCACTTCACCCTTATAACTATATTTTGAAACGATTTTGCCGAGGTAGAAACAATCTGACTTCTGCATTCGTTACGGGTTCTTTCTTATTCCTCTTCCGTGGTTGCGGCAGGTGCAGCTTCTTCCGTTTCGGCAGCAGGGGCTTCTGCGGCTGGGG
>JBCBZE010000135.1:0-8384 GCA_039815505.1 Bacteroidota bacterium
CAATCAATATGATCTAGTTCTTATGGACATAAATTTACCTAATGTAACTGGCGATCAAATCACTAGGATCATACGCGACTTCCCGCTTCACCGAATTAAGAATATTCCCATACTGGGAATAACGGCCTATGCATTTGAAGATAATATCAAGGACTATCTCAACTCTGGGATGAACGCCGTAATATCAAAACCCTATGAGGAAACGTTCTTGTTGGAAACCATCTTTAAGTTGTTAAAATAGATATAACTTTTCCTTTCCTTTTTTCAGAACAATATAACCCTTTATGAAAAGTAGGTGGTCTTCATATATTATAATTGTAAGAAAAATATTACATTTAGGTGTTTAATCGATAAAAAATGACACTTAATCGATGTTTCTAACATCGAAACAACACTATTAGCATTTACCTTGGGCAAATAGTACTTTCACGTCGCTTTAAAATTCTTTACATAGCATGGATAAAAACATAGCTTGTGGGGAAGAAATTGCTAACGATTAAGCTCAAGACAATACATGTCAATATCTTTTTTTATCGATTTTTTCTTTTTAGTCAGTATAATCACATTCATTGTTTCCATTGTAATTATTATACCGACCACTTCTTTAAGAGAAGAAAAGAATCGTATGGGGGAAGAAAATAAAGTAAAGATCAAAAAAGAGAAATCTCCAATTTGTTTGGACAAAAGAAACGGATGAAAGAATTGGTTACCTCCTTCATGATGTGCCTTTTATGTGTTAGTGCCTGGATAGCCCTTGCACACCAGACGAAGAAGGATGCAATGCCAATGAACAAAAAAATAGAAAACGGTGAAATACCGATTATAAAAGACAAAAACATGGAAGATAAATGGATAATGCGATGCGAACACTAACCATTAATTATCCGTAGTCAACCTTAAATCAAAGCACCCGTGCTATCAGGCTTTTAAAAATATTGTTGTCCTATAAAATCTGTTATGCTTAGTTACGGTTTTGAAGTATCCTTAACCAGTTTATTTCAATTTTTGATTTGTTTGGTTGGTTTTAGGGGGCCCCTAACTCAAGGGGCCTTTTCTAAAACGATTTAAAACTCTAGAGAACCATACATAATTAACAATAATTTTCATCAAACATTTTTTAATTTTTAAACACTAAAACCATTATGAAAAAAGTAGTTTTCTTATTTGCAATTTTAACCGCATCGATCGCGATAGCGCAAGATTTGCCAACAAACCCCGAACCCGGTAAGTGCTATGTGCGCTGTACCACTCCGGATGTTTATGTTAATGAAACCGTTACCGTAACGGTAAAACCAGCATACAATGTACTAAAAACGATACCCGCCACTTACAAAACCGTTACGGAGAGAGTACTAGTTAAGCAGGAAGGAAAGAAGCTAACGGTTGTTCCCGCAAAATGGGGTACTGAAACCGTAACTTATGTTTCCAAGGAGGGTGGCAATACCTTAAGCGTGATCCCCGCATCTTTTTCCCCAAGTTCGGAGACCATAGAGATCAAGCCTGCTTATGCCCAATGGGAACTAGGTGCCGCAGCACCGGATTGCGCTTCTGGCAATCCCGATGATTGTAGATATTGGTGTTATAAGGGCTATCCTGCAGAGTTCACTACCATCTCTACACAGGCTTTGGCCAATAATGCTTCTACGACCAAGGCCCCCATAAGCGCTAAAAATTCTTCATACACTAAAACCGTACTGTTGGAGCCCGCCAAGGTTGTGGAAGAAATCATTCCAGCAGAGTATAGGGAAATTAAGAAAACCGTTCTTGACAAAGATGCCTATACCCAAGAAACTACGGTTCCAGCGGTTACAAAGACCGTTACCAAGGAAGTTCTAAAGGAAAAGGGAGGCCTTACCACATGGAAGGAAGTGGAATGTACCTTGGTAGAATATCAAGCGCTTCCCATCAACTGGAATACAGGCAGCGCCACATTGACTTCGGAAGCAAAGCGTATCATAGATACACGTCTAATGCCCGTATTACAGCAAAACCCTGGAGTAAAACTGGAAATTGCTTCGCACACGGATGTAAGAGGTGGCGCATCCTCCAACCAAAGCCTTTCTGAAAGAAGAGCCAAGGCAGTGGCGGACTACTTAATATCCAAAGGAGTAAATTCCAGTCTTTTGGTAGCCAACGGATACGGTGAGAACAAGGTAAAGAACAGGTGCAGAGAAGGTGTTTCCTGTACCGAGAGAGAGCATGCCGTTAACCGAAGGACAGAGTTTAGATTAATCAATAACTAAAATAGGGATTGGACTCCATATTTTTCAAAGTATAGTATAATTGGACCACATTTTACCTCAACATAAATGTTCATTCCAATTGTAGTTCCCCCAAGGGCACTTCAGTAAAAATCGGGGAGTGTCCTTTTTTTGGTTATAATGATAAAGGCCGCGATATTTGTATCGCGGCCTTTATAACATCTATTCACTTTATGCTATAAAGCTCCCCACTCCTTAAGTGAGTCCTGATTCAATTTTACATAGTGGGAATTATCTGCGGCTTGTGCAGCGGCCATAGATTTTTTGGCTGCTTCTATAGCCCCTTTGGTATCTCCCAATTTTGCATGGATAAGAGATTGTCTCCTCATCATCCAAAAAGCTTTGTCGTTTAAGGAAACGGCTTTGGCTATCCAATCCTTGGCCTTCTCCAAATCCTTACCTTCCTCATAATAATAGGATGCTGCCGCATAGTAATCATTGGCAGAAGGACCTCCCATTACCATTTCAATACTCTTATTGGCCTTGGCCGCCGTAGGTACGTCAAACTTTACGCCTACATACGTCTTTTCCCATAACATGCCGAGTACGGCAGAGTTATTGGTTAAATCATCAAAAGTCATTGTAAAGGTTTCTATAGGCATAGGCATAGCATACACCTCTACGGTAGTTTTTGCAGCAACCTTACTATCGTCCCATTCCCTTGGGGTCCCCCAGTTATTGACATCGGCGTAGAAGATTACCTCCCAAGAGGTTTCTCCGGGCTTGGTGTAAATTGCATATGAACCCGCTTTAAGGGTTTGTCCATCAACGGTTACATCATCACCGAACGTAATCACTGTATTCTTATTCGCTCCTGTTCTCCATAATTCGCCATACGGCTGTAATCCTCCAAAAATGGTTCTACCTCTCATAGAAGGTCTTGAGTATGCTACTACAACATCGGTTAAGCCAACCTTCTGTTCAACTTTAGCGAACGGGCTGGGCTGTGGTGTTTCTACTTGTGCCTGCGTGGTATAGGATGCCAGCACAAGACATAATAAAAGCGATAATTTTTTCATTTTGATAAAGGTTTATATTGTTATCGCAAAACTAAAGATAATGGTATAGCCCATTTGTTAATAAATACTTAAATAAACAAGGGTCAATCTAGGATAAATGCCTTGGAAAGCACGCCGTTCTGAAGGAAAAAAGTAAGGTAGTATACCGCAGCGGGCATTGTAGAAACATCTACTTCATTTCTGTTAATATCCTTGGCGTGGGTAAAACGTATCATGCTACCGGTGGTATCAAAAATTGCCCTTCCAAACAGTCTTTCTTGCGTTTGAAGATCATATCCTAGACTTTGGGAACCAAAGTTTCGATAAAGAACAAGCTGGTCCGATTGTTGATCTGTATCAACTACCTCTTCTTCCTCTTCTTTTGGGATATCATCAACTAATTTGAACGTAAATAAACGGGCTTCGGTATGTATGGGCGGATTATCGTTTAAAAAACGTTCCGATGAAAAAAAATATGTATCAGCAGCTGTATGGGTTATCGATTCAACTTGAGCCATACCTATATTCAAATTGGTCCTTTTAACCATGCCCTCAAAAACGGACGGGAGCGTAGCGTTGGTGAATTGTGTTACAAAAGAAAACAAGGTTTGTGAATACCCTACGAGAAACAAGGTATTGGTCAACGCATTATACGTAGCTCCCGTGACAAGTCCATTTACGTGATAGGTACCTAAATCAATAGCTTCATAGGTACCTATCTCCTTTGGAACGCCATAGGCAACAGTACCCAAGGACCGCCACTGTTTAGTAAGTATAATAAGCTGGTCCCCAATAACGAACATGGCTTCCGCATCCCAATCGCTACCCGTATCATCCCCTGAAAAATCGGTTTGTTCAACGTACGAAAAATCTATCCTATCCGCAACTACCGCGTCCATGACATCATAATCACTTTTGGCAACCCTATAGATTACAAGATCCTGGCGATCGCCCCTAAAGTTTCCAAAATCCCCGATATAGATATACTTATCGTCTTGCGCTATGTCTTCCCAATCTACATTGGTGGCATTGGCCACATTTACCGTTCTTGTAATAGCCAAGTTGAGCGTATCAACTTCGAACAATTGCGGGGTATTCCCAGAATCGTTATGCGTTATCAAACGGCCATTGTAGTATATTAGCCCGGAACTCTCCCGTATCGCATCTGGTAATTCCCCAATTTCCACGATAGTTTCCTGTGCCAATACAACTGATGAAACAAATAAAACAAAATAATGTATACCCCCCCTTTTCATCCTTATTGTTCTGGGAATAATGTACAAAATCGAAATCTTTTCACCTAAAATTTAAGGATAAGCACTACCAAAATTCGGCTTCTGCTTAAAAAGCCCGATGATACGTTGTGAAAATTGACTAAAATTAGTCTAATTTTGAAACCACTTATGGAGACCAAAAAGTACTTCTCTGAATTTATCGGAACGTTTAGTATGGTGTTCTGCGGAACAGGTGCTATGACCATCAATGAAATAACAGGTGGTAGCGTTACCGGTGTAGGTATTGGCATAAGCTGGGGATTTATTGTATTAGCCATGATTTATGCGTTTGGGGACATTTCAGGGGCACATTTTAATCCCGCCGTTACTTTAGGTTTTGCCTTTGCCAAAAAGTTTCCATGGAAAGAGGTCCCGGCTTATACACTGGCGCAATGCCTTGCGGCCATTACCGCAAGTGGTCTTATGTTGTTTCTTTTTCCGGGCAGTGAATGGTTAGGGGGCACGCAACCTTCGCTAGATCCATATTTTCCACCGATAAAAGCATTTGTTCTAGAAATTTTGCTGACCTTTTTTTTAATGGTCGTTATTATCAATGTGTCCACCGGTGCAAAGGAAATAGGTGTAATTGCGGGCTTGGCCATTGGTGGGGTGGTGATGTTGGAAGCTATTTTTGCAGGGCCCATGACCAACGCATCCATGAATCCTGCAAGATCTTTGGGACCAGCATTGGTTTCTGGACATCTCGAAAATTTATGGTTATATCTCACCGCACCGTTCATCGGAGGAATTCTTGCCGTACTAAGTTGCAGATTGGTAAAAGGAAAGAATTGCTGTGATGAATAATTAAAGGGATTATTTCTAAAAGCGACCTTTTTTTGTTTAATGTTTTGTACTTTTGTTTAGACAGAAAATTGAGTCTAAACTTATCTTATGAAGCTTTACCAATTAAAATCCCGCCAATCCATACCCATATCAAAGGAGAAGGCATGGAATTTTCTCTCCAGCCCCAAAAACTTAAAAGTAATTACACCGGACCATATGGGGTTCACTATTCTAGATGGGGGCGATAGACCTATGTTTCCCGGTCAAATTATACAATACAGGGTTTCCCCTTTTCCCGGTATGAATACCAAATGGGTCACCGAAATAACCCATGTCAAGGAAGGAGAATATTTTGTGGACGAACAACGTTTTGGGCCCTACGCATTATGGCATCACAAACATTTTATTAGACCTATCGAAGGTGGTGTGGAAATGGAGGATATCATAGACTACAAAATCCCTTTTGGAATTTTAGGTCAATTGGCACACCCCATTTTGGTAAAAGGGCAACTAAAAAAAATATTTGCGTATCGGGAGAAAAAATTAGTGGAGTTATTTGGTAAGATAGAAGGTATTCCGAACGAACTTCAATTAAAATCCATTTAATAATGAAGAAAAATATATTATTGATAGGCGGGTCCTATGGTATAGGTCACAGCATTGCCGAACAGTTACAGAAAGAGCATTCCATTTTTGTGGCTTCACGCACTAGTGAAAGCTTAGGGGAAATGTCCGTAAAGCATATTCCTTTTAATGCGGTTACGGATACCTTGGACCTTTCCCAACTGCCAGAAACGCTTCATGGTTTTGTCTATTGCCCGGGCACCATTAACCTAAAACCTTTTAAAATGCTCAGCGAAGATACGTTTAAGGCAGATATGGAACTTAATTTTTTCGCCCTTGTACGAACGGTCAAGTCCATACTCCCATTGATGGCAAAAAATGCAAGCATGGTCTTTTTCAGTACCGTTGCGGTGCATAACGGAATGCCTTTCCATACCAGCGTTGCATCCGCTAAAGGGGCCATTGAAGGGTTTGCTAAATCCATGGCCGCCGAATATGCCCCGACACTACGAATAAATGTTGTGGCCCCGTCTTTAGTGGACACCCCTTTGGCGAACCGATTACTGAACAATGATAGAAAAAAGGAACAAATGGCAGAGCGCCATCCATTAAAAAGAATTGGTGAGACAAGGGATATTGCCGATGCCACCGTATTTCTATTAAGTGATAAAAGTAGTTGGATGACGGGCCAAATTATAGGTGTTGACGGAGGAATATCTACCTTAAAAGTCTAGTATGGCCAAAAAAGTATCCGTTTTTTGGTTTCGAAGAGACCTTAGATCAACCGATAACGCCGGTTTTTTTAATGCCCTAAAAGGCAAATACCCGGTATTGCCCCTTTTTATTTTTGATTCGGAAATCTTGGAAAAGCTACCTAAAAAAGATGCCCGTGTTGCTTTTATCCATACATCCCTCCAAAAACTCAACTCCGAATTCCATAGATATCAGAGTTCAATTGCCATATACCATGGGAAACCCTATGATGTGTTTAAAAATATAGTCGAGACCTATGATGTACAGGCCGTATATACCAATCATGACTACGAGCCCTACGCCAAGAAAAGGGATAGCTTGATTCATGAACTGCTTGCCCAAAACAACATTGCTTTTAAAACTTTCAAAGACCAGGTAATTTTTGAGAAGACCGAAGTGGTTAAAAACGATGGTAGTCCCTATGTGGTATACACCCCGTTTATGCGAAAATGGAAGGAATTGTTCGCTACCGGGGCACATGCAGAGTCGTATCCATCAGAAAAATTATTGAAAAACCTGCTACCAACAGAAGAACTCCCTTTTCCATCACTTTCCGATATCGGTTTTCAAAACGCGGAGATACAAGTAATGGATTTTATAGTTACTTCCCATCTTATATCGAACTATGAAAAGACCAGAAATTTTCCCGGGATCCCGCAAGGCACATCCAGATTGGGCCCGCACCTAAGATTCGGGACCGTTTCCGTAAGGGAAATGATAAAGAAAGCCATTTCGGAAAAGAATGAGATTTTTTGGAACGAGCTTATTTGGCGCGAATTTTTTATGCAGATCCTTTGGCATTTTCCGCATACGGTGCATACATCCTTTAAACCCAAATACGATCGCATCCAATGGCGAAATAACGAAATGGAGTTCGAAAAATGGAAAAATGGACAAACAGGATATGCGTTGGTCGACGCGGGAATGCGAGAACTTAACGCAACCGGATATATGCATAACCGGGTACGTATGCTGGTCGCAAGTTTCCTATGCAAACATTTACTGATAGACTGGCGTTGGGGCGAGGCGTATTTTGCGGAAAAACTATTGGATTATGAACTTAGTAGTAATGTGGGGAATTGGCAATGGGCTTCGGGAAGCGGAGTGGATGCCGCTCCCTATTTTCGAATCTTCAATCCAATGACACAAATTGAGAAATTCGACAAACAAAAAACATATATTGATCAATGGGTTCCGGAGTTGCAGGAACTTACCTATCCACCAAAAATGGTAGATCACAAAATGGCCAGGGAACGCTGTCTATCATCTTATAAAAAAGCGTTGGAATAACTCTTCCCAATTCACGGGTATGGATCCATGGGTTGTTCTCTTATGGATAAAAAATGTATATTTATACGGCTATCCTAAATTTTCTCTCCATGGCACAAAACAAGACCGTTCCCAATGCCCTTTCCGTGACGGATTTCTTAAATACGGTGGAAAATGATGAAAAACGCAAGGATGCTTATCGCCTTTTGAAATTAATGGGTGAAATAACCGGGCAGCCTCCGGTAATGTGGGGCAACAGCATCATTGGTTTTGGGAGTTATCATTATAAGTATGATACGGGACGGGAAGGCGATATGCTTCTCACCGGATTCTCTCCTAGAAAACAGAATTTCGCATTATACGTTATGGCAGGATTTGATCGTTATCCGGACCTGATGACAAAACTGGGAAAACACAAGACCGGGAAGTCCTGCTTATATATCAAAAAACTGGAAGATGTCGATATAGAAATTCTTACCCAA
>JBCBZE010000121.1:0-8971 GCA_039815505.1 Bacteroidota bacterium
CATATCGGTAAAAAGCTGGATTATTATAAGTTTCCTTTGTTTCAAAATCCTTTAGGGATATTGTTTCACCCGGTCGCTATTGAAAATGTAATAGTAAGGGCCTGTAAACAAGAGGAAGTTACGGAGGAGGCATTGGGCTTTCAAAACGAACATTGGTATTGTTTTGACGCGCATTCGGATTTAAATAGTGTTTCAAAAACAGATTTGCTGACAAGGGTGAACCGGGGTTTGGAGGCTACATATCAACACATTGCCAGTGCTTCCCATATCATCATTACCTTGGGAACGGCATGGGTTTACCGATTTACTAAGACAGGTGCCTTGGTCGCTAACTGTCATAAGGTTCCTCAAAAAGAATTTTCCAAAGAATTGTTGTCCAGTAACGCCGTAGCAAAAAGTTTGAAAAATTCCTTACATCAAATAAAGTCCATTAACCCTAATGCGACCGTTATTTTTACCGTATCCCCGGTACGCCATCTTAAGGATGGGTTCGTTGAAAATCAAAGAAGTAAGGCACACGTGATATCAGCTGTTCATCAGACAATAAATGCCCATAATGCGTCCTATTTTCCTTCTTATGAAATCATGATGGACGAACTGCGCGATTATCGGTTCTACGAGACCGATATGATCCACCCCAATACGTTGGCCATAGATTATATATGGGAAAAGTTCCGGAACGTCTGGATAGCTGAAGGTGCATATCCCGCAATGGATCAGGTGGCCAGTGTACAAAAGGACCTAGGTCATAAGGCGTTTCATTCCCAATCCCAACAACATCAGAAGTTTTTAAAGTCCTTGGCAAAGAAAATTACGTATCTTAAAGAAACGTATCCTTTTATGCAATTTGATGAATAACTTTTTTCAAATAGCCGATGGGATGCTCATGGAAATAACCGGTTCCCCTTATAAATTGATATCCTACCGGGGTAGGTATGGTTTATAATTGGGATAACAATGGAAACAAGTTAGGCATATATGAAAAAAATACTTGCAGGTGTTGTTGTTACTTTGGCCGGAGTTCTTGTTTTTCGTTCCTGTACTCAGGACAAAAATGAGCGGACTATCCTAGAGGAAAACTCAATGCTGATTCAACAGCAGATTGCCAATGTTTCCAAACTTGTAGTGACCGAAGGATATTTCTCCGAGGTGTATAACTATAAAGACTCCCAAGAGTTGTTCGGAGCATTGATTACCGCTGATAAAAAAGCTTTGGTAGTCGTTAATGCGGAAGCCACCATTGCCTATGATTTAAGTAAAATTCAATACCATATGGACAAGGCCCGGAAAACACTTCATATCATAAGCGTTCCTGAACCGGAAATAAAAATCAACCCGGATTTTGAATATTACGATGTGACGGCAGACTATTTAAATCCATTTAATGCCGAGGACTACAACAAAATAAAGCGGAACGTACATACTTCTTTACTTAACAAAATAGAGGCCTCTTCGTTAAAGAAAAATGCTGAAAATAGATTGATCGGCGAGCTTTCCAAATTCTATATCCTGACCAATTCCCTGGGTTGGACGCTGGTGTATGGCGAAAATCCCATTTCCGATTTGGAGGATTTTAAACTAGTAGATAAGGCTTTCGTTGACTAAGGCCAAGCCGTCATCTATTAAGCGGCCTACCTTTGGATGGTGTAGCTTAACTGTTTCCAAATGGTCCAGAATAGCTATGGCAAAATCCCGATCGTCATTGCTTTTTGCCAGCTCGTAAAGCTCTATGGATAAGAGCCAATCATCCGCGTATTTTGTTTTTACCTCCTGGAAAACCTTATTTCTGGAAATAGTGGTGTTTCTTCCTTCCCGAAAATCACGGATTTGTAAATACAGTTGCTCCAGTTGTAATCTTTCTTGATCTTTTTTGGGTTTAATGGTACTTTCGGTAATATCATGGGTGACAAGATCAAAGCTACTTAGGTCCGCAGGTCCGTTAAAAGCGGATACAATGTTTTCGCCTACGGCCATATGATAAGGACCCCATTCTGGTCGAAACAAGAAGGTATCACCATGTTTTACCGTGCAGTTGTTTAAGGTAATGATGATAATTTCTCCCCTTAAATTTCGGGTTCCGGTCACAATCTCGCCACAAACCAAAATATCACCTTCAAATTCTAGTGTTATTTCCTGACCTTCAAATATTTTATAGGCTTTTAGGTCGCGGGGACTCATATCTTCAATCGCCAGGTTAATACCCTTTAATTTACCGATAGGGGAACCAAATCCATGAGGGTGCTGATCTGTGCTATGACCCACTAGTTCCTTCTCACGATATGATAATGCCGTCTGGCCTGTGGTTTTGAAGTACACCGGTTTTCCTTCAAATGCTATAACATCGTCAAATATTCCTGAAACTTGTAACCCGGTGCTTAGTTCAATACTTCCCAATTCTTTGGAATCTACTAATTTTCTGATGCCGCCAAGGCCACCTTTTCGCAAGGCCATGGTATTGGCAAATTCCTCCAAAACCTCACTTAGATAGGCAAAATCCGGTGTTACAAAAAGTTGAGGTTGTGGTTGGGTAATATCGAATGCGGTATGCGCCGCCTTGATGGAATAAGGAATTTTTTTCACTTCGTCCGTCATGCACCACGCGCTTTCCCCGATAGAGGACAAAAGTCCGGCCCCATATATCTTAGGTTCAGCTACTTTACCGATCAGGCCATATTCCACGGTCCACCAGTGCAGATTTCTGATCAATGCCATTTCGCTAGGTTCGCCCATATTGTTCTGAAGTTCCTCAATATGTTTTTCTGCCCTATCTATTTCGAGGGGAGGCGTGCCTATAGCTTCTTTAATAATGGATAAGTGCCGTACCGCCTCATAGAGTTCATAATCCTTTGCACTAGAAATAGCTTTAGAACCTATTTCGCCAAACCGTCTTAGGTATTCAGCGTATTCCGGATTGGCTATAATGGGGGCATGGCCGGCTCCTTCATGGATGATGTCGGGCGCTGGCGTATACTCAATATGTTCCAGTTGGCGAATATCCGATGCAATGACCAACACATTATAGGCCTGAAACTCCATAAATGCCGAAGGCGGAATAAAGCCGTCCACGGCTACCGCCGCCCAACCAATTTCCTTAAGAATACGGTTCATGCCATACATATTGGGAATATGATCTATGGAAATCCCTGTTTTTTTAAGTCCATCATTATACGATGTATGCGCTACTTTACTGAGGTAGTCCACATTTTTACGCATAACGTAGCGCCATACCGCTTGATCAATGGCCGTGTATTCCGTGTAGTTTTGCGGTTTTATATACTGCTTTAGATGCTCGGGAAGTTTATCTAGAATAGCATTGCTTTCATACAACATATACAACATTCTTTTCGTGAATAAAGATACAAAAAGTGGTATGAACCCTAGGGGGGAAGTCAATTAAAAAGAAGAGCCGAAAGTATGTGCGATCAAAGGCAACATACGTTTCGACTCTGCTCAATGTTCACATTGAAATATCTAATTGGCCGCTATCGCAGGAGGATATGCCTGTAATATTTCGGACACAAATTCTCGTATACGTTGTTCTTTCTTTTCTATTTTTCGGGTATTGTTAAGTGTACCTTCGCCTTTTCCTTGCCAAACCAGTTCTTTTCGTTTGGCATCGATCAAATCTATATACAAAGACCCTTCCGTGCTTGTGGTCACCTGACTGCCTCCCCAGCCCCAAGGTCCCCCAAACCATGGATTGTAGAAACCGCCATAACCAAAGCCTCCCCAGCCAAATCCGCCCCAACCCCAACCGAAGTTATTGTTGTAAACGTCTACCTGTTCTCGTTCTTTGGTAAAGATGCTTACCAAAAGATCCGGTTGATTGGATTTGATAAAACCTCTTGAACTCATTTCGACATCGATGGCCTTTAAGATCCGCTTTTTATCCAAATCGGATATTTGCGCCTTGTCCACACCTGTTTTGTAGAATGCATATGTTTTATAGGAATTAAAATTGGCTTCCTTATCATAATCCGCTACTACACGTACGGAAGTGCAGGAGCTTAAAAACAATAGAACGAACGCGGATAGTACAAAAGGGTTTATTTTTTTCATAACGAAGCTATTTAAGGAGTTAAAGCAATATTTTTTAATAATAAAAATAGCAAGAATCGTGCCGAATCTTTAGGTGGAATCTGTTTTTTTATCGTATCCATAGGGGCAATGTCTACAGCCACTTTCGCAACAATAACCTCTTTTTAGATGGAATTTCGCGGTAAAAACTTTATAACCTTCCTCCGAGAGGTAAAAATCTCCCTCCTCCAATGGAATTATTTTCTTCACTTGTTCGGAATTTATTTCACTATATATGTAAAATTAAAGGATTCAAGACGAATAAATAAGCTTTACAGCGTTTTTAACCGTATATATGTTGGGTGAGAGCAATTTTGGACATGACTTTTTTAATACCAAAATAATGTTGACATTTATTCGACCAGTTTAACAATTATTCTTGATAAGGTACGTTTACAGAAAGTAATGATTTTAGTTTTCAAACATCTTTTTTATAAAAACTACGTGGGCTTATCGCTTTGGCCTTTCATTATACTGAAAACAGATTCCCTTAAGACAGACAGTGTACTCATAAACCATGAGAAGATTCATTTGAAGCAACAGCAAGAGTTGTTGATCATACCCTTTTATATGTTGTATGTTTTGGAATGGTTAATACGATCTGTTTTATACTTTGATAGTTATAGGGCGTATCAGAACATAAGTTTTGAAAGAGAAGCTTATGCCAATGAAAAGAACCACGAGTATCTCTCCAAAAGAAGACCTTTAAGCTTTATTAAATATCTTTGATATTGTAAAGTACCGTTGCGTGAATGTTTTAAATGAACAGGTCCGTCTGCCTATATTGACCGAAAAAAGGATTTCACTTTTTATAAAAAGAGAAGACAGGATACACGCCGTTGTCTCAGGAAACAAGTACCGGAAATTAAAGTATAATCTCTTGGCCGCCAAGGATCTTGGGCTACATACCTTACTGACTTTTGGGGGTGCCTATTCCAATCATATTGCGGCCACGGCCTATGCGGGAAAGGAATTTGGCTTACAGACCATCGGTATTATTAGAGGGGAAGAATTGTCTACGAAATGGGAACAAAATCCAACGCTCTCGCTGGCAAAGAAGCAAGGAATGCAACTACATTTTGTTTCCAGACAAGCATATCTCGAAAAGGAAAAAGAGGCTTTTCAAAGCGATTTAACGAAGAAATTTGGAAAGTACTATATGCTGCCCGAAGGAGGAACCAATGCGTTGGCCATAAAAGGATGCGAGGAAATTTTAACGGAAAAAGATCGTGATTTCGATGTAATCAGTTCTTGCGTTGGTACAGGTGGTACGCTGGCCGGAATCATTAATGCTTCCCAAGCCGATCAACGAGTTTTAGGATTCCCGGCCTTAAAAGGTGATTTTTTAAAGGAAGATATCACTAAATTTGTAGCCAAGGATAATTGGGATTTACAAACCAATTATCATTTTGGGGGCTATGCAAAGGTGACAAGGGAGTTGATAAATTTCATAAACGATTTTAGACAAAAAACCCATATTTCCCTAGACCCCATTTACACGGGAAAGATGATGTTTGGAATTTTAGACTTGGTCAAGAAAGATTATTTTGATCCCCACACCCAAATTTTAGCTATCCACAGTGGAGGGCTGCAGGGTATTGCCGGGATGAACGGTGTTTTGAAAAAAAAGAATTTACCATTGATAACTATATGAATAAGAAGCTAAGCGTGGTAACCATGATCATTCTTTTAATGGTAGGCTGCGGTACAAGAAAGAGAACCACAAGTAAATCAAGAACACCATCCCAGGTTTCAAATACAAAAACTAAGGTACACAAGGATAATGGTCTTTATCCCTTACCGGAAGATACGGGTAGATTTATAAAGTTTCCTATTGCGAATGTACAGGAATACATAGAAACCTTTGCGGAGATAGCGCAGTTTGAAATGAAGGCTTACGGTATTCCGGCAAGTATTACCCTGGCCCAGGGTATTTTGGAAAGTGGTTTTGGTAAGAGTGAACTTGTTCGTAAGACTAACAATCACTTTGGAATAAAATGCCATAAAGGTTGGACCGGTGCATATGATTTTCATGATGATGACGAGAAAGGGGAGTGCTTTAGAAAATATAACCACCCTATGTACTCTTTTCGTGATCATAGCATTTTCCTTTCTACCCGATCGCGCTATGCTTTCTTGTTCAATTACAGGAAGGACGATTACAAAAGATGGGCAAAGGGGCTTAGAGAGGCCGGCTATGCTACGGATAAACGATATCCCCAAAAACTGATTTCCTTTATAGAACAATATGGATTGGACAAATATGATAGACAGGTATTGAAACAGGGTTATGTGGCCCAAAGGGAGCCCAAAACAACGAACTATACCACCCACATTGTCAAAAAAGGAGATACCCTATATTCTTTGTCCCGCCGTTATTTTGTCTCCGTGGATGAGTTGATGCGATTAAACAAAATGAACGATAGTGGAATTTCCATCGGTCAAAAACTTATCGTTAAATCCAAAAAAACCAAAAAGTAATAATGATTTACCAAAGAAGTAGTGCGCTGTTTGCGGAAGCAAAGCAATATATTCCTGGCGGTGTAAATTCCCCCGTTCGGGCCTTTAAAGCGGTAGGTGGCGATCCTATTTTCGTAGAGGAGGCCAAAGGGGCTTATTTATATGATGCCGATGGAAATCAATTTATAGATTATATTGCTTCATGGGGCCCTTTGATTTTGGGCCATGCGTATGAACCGGTCATCAATGCGGTAATAGATAAAGCTAAAAAGGGTACTTCCTTTGGTATGCCGACCAAGATCGAAACGGAGCTGGCAAGACTCGCCGTTTCCATGGTGCCGAACATCGACAAAATACGTTTTGTAAATAGTGGTACCGAGGCTTGCATGAGCGCTGTTCGTCTGGCCCGAGGGTTTACGGGAAAGGATAAGATCATAAAATTTGCCGGCTGTTACCATGGCCATTCGGATTCTTTTTTGATTCAAGCGGGGAGCGGAGCCGTTACATTTGGCAGCCCCAATAGTCCGGGAGTAACACAAGGAACCGCTAAGGACACCTTATTGGCCCATTACAATGACTTGGAAAGTGTAGAGGCGTTGGTAAAGGCCAATACGGATGAAATAGCCGCGATAATCATAGAACCGGTGGCCGGTAATATGGGGTGTATTTTGCCTACCGATAATTTTATGAACGGGCTTCGAGAGCTGTGTACAAAAGAAGGGATTCTTCTGATTTTCGATGAGGTCATGACCGGATTTAGGTTGGGTAAGGGTGGAGCTCAGGAAATGCTCGAGGTCAATGCGGATATCGTCACTTTTGGGAAAGTTATCGGTGGTGGACTCCCAGTTGGCGCATTTGCGGCACGAAATGAGATTATGGACCGGTTGGCCCCGGACGGCCCAGTTTACCAGGCGGGGACGTTAAGTGGAAATCCCTTGGCCATGGGCGCAGGTTTGGCTATGCTAACGGAATTGAACAATAGACCCGAGGTATTCCAAAGTTTGGCCGATAAAACGGCTTATCTACATAAAGGGCTGCAAGAGGTGTTGACCAAAAAGGGAGTCGAACACCAGATCAATCGTTACGGCAGCATGATTTCGGTGCACTTTACCGATGAACCCGTAGTGGATTTTAGGTCATCTGCCAAAGGGAACAATACAACTTTTAAAACGTATTTTCATGGGATGTTGAATCAAGGGGTCTATCTGCCCCCCAGTGCCTTTGAAAGTTATTTTTTAAATGATGCCCTATCGTATGGGGATTTGGACAGGACCATTAAGGCACTTGAACATATTAACCTATAATTAGGAGAGCTCCGCTATAAATTGCTGCAGTTTTTGCATGGCGGGGGGGATATTATCCCGCATACGTTTTAATATCGATTGCTTCTCCATATCGTCTTTGGAGACCTGTGCCACAAGTTTACTAAAACCATCCAGCCGATTATTGTAAAGCCATTTGCGAAGATCTGGATCTTGGTTCCAACGGTATTGGTTCATCATGTACGCAGCAAGGAGTTTAATCCAATCCGTATCATGATTGGGTAGGGGAACTACCTTACAAAGTTCATTCTTCTTTTCCTCACTTTCATAAGTTGCTTCCACATGTGCTATAAACGCTGCACTAAATACAGGTTGGTAGGATCTTACGGTTTGGGGTGTTATAAGATGATTGCTGAATATGGGCTTGGTTTCAAAGTTGGATAGGGCACTGGCAGAGCAATCTACATGCACTATTTCCGGTGTTGTGGAAATAGTACCCTCATCTAAAACAATCTCATTGCCTTTGATGTGTTTTACCCGTCCCATACGAACGATATGCTTAATACGTCTAAGCTGTTCCAGCTCCAATGGGCTTACCGTAGCACCGTGAAACATTTTAGGCCGGACGTTTGTATCTATTCGGAGCAAAACGCCTTTTGTTTCCAACCTATCAAATAGGTCAGGAATCGATTCAGCTTGTACTATGGCTTCAAATTGATTGGCTTGCGCACCTATGGCATATTCAAAAAAGTCTTTTGTGGGTTGCGTGTTCCTTCGATCTAACAACCACGCATCCCTTGGCATGATCCAAGTAATCTTATCTGGATCTACTTGATGCTCCAATAACCATAGGCATGCATCAATCCCGGTCTTGCCGCCACCAATGATCACAAACCCCTTAGGCGGGTGTACTATTTTTGGTAAATCATTGATCGGAATAAATTGTGCTTCCGGGGCAATACTAAAATTGGGTGTATGGGTAGCAGGGATGTTGGTCTTGAGATAAGTGGTATCCACAATCTTTTTGTTCACATCAATTTCATACCCCTTACCGGTTATCATGGATTTAAATTTTCCGTCACCCGTGTATGCGCATAAAGGGAAATAGGAAACGCGACCACTGGGTAAGAATCGCTCTTTCATAATACGCTCGTAATACGCATTGATTTCCG
>JBCBZE010000178.1:0-7326 GCA_039815505.1 Bacteroidota bacterium
GATTTCGACGGAGGGGGCATTTTGCCAAACGCATGGCAGTCTTATGGGGAGCTAAGCTCCCATGGAGTAATAACAGCCAAACCAAACAGTGATGGAAAATACTACGAGCAAATCTGGAACGGTAAAACGGACAAGGGATTCATCGTAAGCCAATCCGATATTACCTTTCGATTGATTCCTAAAAAGAAACTAAAAGGAAAAACCATAGACAATGTTTATCTAAGAATGGATGTGAACTGCGGAGGGGCACCTGGCACAATTATAAATATTGTTTTGGTGGATGGGCCCAATGATTGCTGTACCAATCATGTTAACTGGCAATATACGTTTACAAAAACTACTTGCGATTGGGAAACAATAGAGGTAAATTTAAGCGAGTTTGGCTATGCATACGACCCAAACAATCATGAACAGTATATCGATATAAATAAAATTGGCAGGGTCAAGATTGGTGTGGATATTTTTTCCGGCCCGGCCAGACAAACCGTTCAATTTGATAATGTGGCCTTGGTCGTGAAAGAAAAGGCCACGATAAAACGCTACCGCTCAAATATCAATATGGCGGATGATGTAGCCTTAAAAACTTCGGCGAATGATTTTTTTGTTGGCATAGCGGTTAACCCTAGCCGTATCAAAGACATTGATTACAAAGCGGTTTACAAGAGGGAATTTAACAGTATTACAGCGGAAAATGCAATGAAAATGAAAAGCATGTTCCAAGGCATTGATGATGAGGGAAATCCTATATACAACTGGACCGAATCTGATTTGATTGTGGATTTCGCAGAAGCGAACAACATGAATCTTCATGGACATGCCCTTATTTGGCATGAAAGCGTGCCAGATTTCTTGACCAATTTTAGTGGAACCGACCAAGAGTTTGAATTAATCATTGAAAAATACATTATGGCCGTTGTGTCCAGATACAAGGGAAAAGTAGATTCTTGGGATGTAGTGAACGAGGCAATTGACGATGGCACTTCTGAGCTGCGAAAATCTATATTTTTTGAGCGGATGGGGGTGGATTATGTGAAAAAATGCTTCCGCTACGCCAAAAATGCCGATAACGATGTTAAACTGTTCTATAACGATTACGGTTTGGTTTATGATAAAAACAAACAGCAGGGCGCATTTACGATAATAGACGATTTAATAGCCAACGAACTAATAGATGGCGTAGGGTATCAAATGCATATCGACTTTAATTTCCCCAGCAAGTCGGCTATAAGATCGGCAGCAGATCGTATTGTGGAACGTAAGCTTTTGGTACATTTTTCAGAATTGGACGTCAAAACCAATCCTAAGGGGGATATTCAGGAACTAACGGAACAAAGGAACCAAACACAGGGGAAAAAAGTATATGAAGTGGTAAGCCTATTTAATAGCCTGCCCAAAGCATATAAGTATGCTCTTACCGTGTGGGGGTTAAAGGATGACGACTCATGGATAACGCCTCGCTATGGCTTCCCCGATTGGCCCCTATTGTTTGATAGTTCGTTTGGAAAAAAAGAAGCTTACTCCGGTTTTATACAGGCATTGGACTAATTTAATCGAACATGGCACATGAATTATATAATAACCTACAAACAATATCTAAACTTTAAAAGAAAAGTATGAACTCTATAAAAGCTATATTAGGGGCAGTATCAATTCTATTTTGTATTGCAGGATGTTCAGAAACCAAAAAACAAACAAGCGATATCAAGGGTACCGATAAACCCAATTTTGAGTTGGAAGCAAAAAATCTTGTGGCCAAGATGACCTTGGAGGAAAAAGTATCTCAAATGAACTATGAATCCCCTGCCATTGAACGCTTGGGCATTCCCGAGTACAACTGGTGGAACGAATGCCTTCATGGAGTGGGAAGGGCAGGAAAGGCAACTGTGTTTCCCCAGGCAATAGGTTTGGCCGCGACCTTTGACAGGGACAATATGTCCAGCATATCGGAGATTATTTCAGATGAGGCCCGTGCCAAACATCACGAATTTGCATCACGTGGCAAAAGAGGTATCTATCAAGGGTTGACCTATTGGACTCCCAACATCAATATTTTCCGTGACCCAAGATGGGGTCGTGGTATGGAAACCTATGGTGAAGATCCCTATTTGGCCGGTGAGCTAGCCGTTCGATTTATTAAAGGACTCCAAGGAAATGATCCCAATTACCTAAAACTTGTAGCCACTGCAAAACACTTTGCCGTACATAGCGGACCAGAAGCAGATAGACATCGATTTGATGCAGTACCCAGTCCACAGGATTTTTTAAATACCTACAGCCCCCATTTTGAGAAAGTGGTGAAAGAGGCCGGGGTATATTCCATTATGTGCGCCTACAATAGTTATAACGGAAAGCCTTGTTGCGGAAATCAAGAATTAAGTCATTTGTTGCGGAACGATTGGGGCTTTGATGGGTATATTGTGTCCGATTGTTGGGCGATTAGGGACTTTTACGATGAAAATGCACATAACATAAGTGCCGACGCCAAAGCGGCTTCTGCCATAGCTGTAAAAGCAGGTACCGATCTAAATTGTGGAAGCTCCTATCCCGCCTTGGTACAGGCCGTAAAAGATGGGTTGATTACCGAAGCTGAACTGGATGTTTCCCTGGAAAGATTAATGGTGGCCCGTCTAAAATTGGGCTTGTTCGCACCAGAGGGAGCCGTGAAATATAAAAATATACCGTACGATGTCGTGGATTCGGAAAAACATAGGCTATCCGCTTTGGAAACTGCCCGCAAATCAATGGTACTCCTAAAAAATGAAGCTAATACACTCCCACTGGACAAGGAAAAAGTGAGGAAAATAGCCGTTATCGGTTCCAATGCCGATGATCTGGAAGTATTATTGGGCAATTATAATGGATATCCCACGGAGCCGATCACCCCGCTGAAGGGTATTAAGCAAAAATTGCCCAATGCAGAAGTATCCTATGCTGTTGGCTGTAAACTGGCCCAAGGGCTTCCGGTTTTCGAAGTTATGCCCCGATCCGTATTGTTCACCGATAATTCTTTGAAAGTGGAAGGATTAAATGGTGCGTATTTTGATAACATTGCTTTCCAAGGTGTTCCAAAACATACCCGTATCGATAAAATAGTCGATTTCACATGGAGGGCAAAACCTCCATTTAAGGACATGGACCCGGACACCTATTCCGTGCGCTGGACAGGGGTGCTGTCCGTACCTAAAACAGGCAATTATGCGCTTGGCGGAGAAGCCTTTTCCTCTATGAAATTGTTTTTAGACGATACGCTCTTGATGGAAAGACATGATGTACACCACCCAAAAAAAATCTACGAATATGTACACTTGCAGGCTGGCAAGCAGTATACGATTCGTTTTGAATGTGTACAGGATAATACCGACCATTCCATCATGCGATTACTTTGGGAATCTCCAAAGGATAATTTGGAAGAAGAAGCGATTGCCATGGCAAAAGATGCAGATGCCGTAATTTTATGCATGGGAATCAGTCCTTTGTTGGAAGGAGAGGAAATGAAGGTGAAAGTGGATGGTTTCTCTGGTGGGGACCGCGTTCATACCAAACTTCCAGGAACACAGGCAGAATTGATAAAGAAGATACATGCACTTGGGAAACCTACGGTGCTTGTATTGTTAAATGGGAGTGCATTGTCCATAAATTGGGAAAACGATAATATCCCGGCCATCATAGAGGCCTGGTATCCGGGACAAGCCGGTGGAACGGCCATAGCCGATGTTATATTTGGAGATTATAATCCATCTGGAAGACTGCCCGTAACTTTCTATAAGGATATCAATGACATTCCTGCTTTTAACAACTACGACATGAAAGGGAAGACCTATCGCTATTTCAAAGGGGAACCATTGTATGAGTTTGGTTATGGTTTAAGCTATTCAACATTCGAATATAGCAATTTTGAGATGTCGGAAAGTCTTGAAGCAGGGCATGACCTTACGGTACAAGTGGATGTTAAAAACACCGGTGATATTGAGGGAGATGAGGTGGTTCAACTGTATATTCAAAACCCCAATGCCGATGAGTTTAACCCCCACAAGACTTTGGCCGCTTTTCAAAGGGTATTCTTTGAGCCGGGAGAAAAGAAAACCTTGACCTTCACGATCAACAAGGAACAGTTGAGTACCGTAAACCAACAAGGAATAAAAGTAATAACCCCCGGAGAATACAGCATTTCCGTAGGGGGCGCACAACCTTCGGAGGACAGGATCAAAAAAGGTACTGTCGTCTTGAAAAAAATAAACATCTCCGGTGGCACCGTTAAGATTTAAGTCATGTTTTTAATACATTGTCTTTTCGGAATTTATGGTTTAAAAATACATGAAGCGCTTAAAATAGGTTTAAAGTGAGTAAATTCCCTTTCGAAAATGATTTTAAGAGTTGCTAATTTAAGGTAATCAACCCATTATGTACTACATCGGTTTTGATATCGGAAGTTCCTCCATAAAAGCATCTTTGGTAGATGCTAAATCAGCTAAGGCCGTTTGCACCTTACAAGAACCCGGCCAGGAGATGCAGATTATGAGTACTAAAGCAGATTGGGCGGAACAAGACCCTGAACTTTGGTGGCAACATATTTGTACTGCTACAAAAAGACTCTTGACGGAAAACAAAATCAAAGCAGAACAAGTAAAAGGAATCGGTATTGCCTATCAAATGCATGGTTTGGTCATGGTCGACGCCAATGGGATGGTGATACGTAATTCAATTATTTGGTGCGATAGCCGAGCTGTTGCCCTGGGGGAAAAGGCTTTTGAAGAGATCGGTGAAGAACGATGCATGGACCACCTATTGAATTCCCCCGCAAATTTCACGGCTTCCAAGTTGGCATGGGTACGGCAACATGAACCGGAGAATTACCATAAGGCACATAAATTTATGCTTCCAGGGGATTTCATTGCCTTTAAATTTTCAGGTAATTTTACGACGACAATATCGGGGCTGTCCGAAGGGGTCTTATGGGATTTTAAAAATTCCGAACCTGCCAAAATCGTTTTGGATCACTATAAAATTGATACAGACCTGCTTCCAGCTATCGTTGACACTTTTGGTGTGCAATCCAACGTATCTGAAAAGGGAGCTCGGGAGAGCGGACTCCAAAAAGGAACCCCTATTCTTTACCGCGCCGGAGACCAACCCAATAATGCCCTGTCGCTCAATGTGTTGAAACCAGGTGAAGTTGCCACTACCGGCGGTACATCGGGCGTGCTATATGCTGTATCGGAGAGTTTAACGGCCTCTGAGGGCATAAAATTGAACAACTTTGCCCACGTTAATCATTCCAAGACAGCGCCACGAATTGGGAAATTACTGTGTATCAATGGAGCCGGGATTCAATACAGATGGCTGAAAGACATTTTGCACCTGAACAACAACTCGTACAAGGCAATGAATGCATATGCATCCAAAGTGCCCGTAGGTGCCGATAACCTGCAACTTATCCCATTTGGGAATGGAGCGGAACGCATGTTTGATAATCGTACCATTGGCAGTCATATCTGTAATTTGAACCTTAATACCCACGGACAGGGCCATATGTTGCGCGCCGCTTTGGAAGGCATTGCTTTTTCGTTCGTTTATGGAATGGAAATAGTGAAAAAGGACCATACACAGATCAATGTCATTCGTGCGGGCAATGACAATTTATTCCGATCAAAAATATTCGCCGAAACGGTCGCCACATTGATCGATCAAGAAATAGAGATATACAATACAACAGGGGCCGTTGGAGCGGCGCGGGCCGCTGGAGAAGCGGATGGAGCATTTGATTTTGGGACCGTAGTTTCACAAAACGATCATGAGGAAACCTTTGAACCCGATCAAAAGAAAGAGCGTTATGCCAAAGCCTATGGGCGGTGGATAACAACATTGAACACTTTAACCAAATAATTTAAAAGAACAGATGGCTAATACAAAAGAATATTTCAAATCGGTAGGTACGATCAAGTTTGAAGGAAAAGGGTCGGACAATCCCTTGGCGTACAAATATTACAATCCTGAACAGATCGTCGCCGGCAAAACCATGGCCGAGCATTTTAAGTTTGCCGTGGCCTATTGGCACTCATTCTGTGGTACAGGTGCCGATCCTTTTGGTCCGGGCACCCAGCAATACGAATGGGATAAACCCACAGATGCCATTGAAGCGGCCAAAAACAAGGCAGACGCCGCTTTTGAGTTCATTTCCAAACTGGGATTTCACTATTATTGTTTCCACGATTATGATTTGATTCGGGAAGGTGCTTCGTTTTCCGAATCGGAAGAACGTTTGGGCACCATTGTATCGTATTTAAAGCAAAAACAGCAAGAGACCGGCATCAAGTTGCTTTGGGGGACATCCAACTGTTTTTCCAACCCGCGGTATATGAACGGTGCGGCAACAAACCCTGAATTCAACGTCCTTGCCCGGGCCGCGGGCCAGGTAAAATTAGCTTTGGATGCAACCATTGCGTTAGACGGTGAAAATTATGTGTTCTGGGGTGGAAGAGAGGGCTATATGAGCTTGCTGAATACGGATATGAAAAGAGAACAAGACCACATGGCCATGTTCCTGACCAAAGCAAGGGATTATGCCAGGGCACAGGGTTTTAAGGGTACTTTTTTCATAGAACCCAAACCTATGGAGCCCATGAAACACCAATATGATTTCGATACCGCAACGTCCATTGCCTTTTTGAAGCAATATGGCCTGGAGAAGGACTTTAAAATAAACATTGAAGTGAACCATGCAACCTTGGCACAACATACATTTCAGCATGAGTTGCAAGTGGCCGCGGATGCGGGTATGTTGGGAAGTATAGATGCCAATCGCGGGGATTATCAAAACGGATGGGACACCGATCAATTCCCCAATAATATCTATGAGGCTACCGAAGCCATGTTGGTCTTTTTAAATTCTGGGGGGCTACAAGGTGGAGGAGTGAATTTTGATGCAAAAATCAGAAGAAATTCAACGGATACCGAAGATATCTTTTTAGCCCATATCGGAGGTGCCGATGTCTTTGCGCGAGCCTTGTTGACCGCTGAAAAAATAATAAATTCATCCTCCTATAACCCATTGAGGAAAAAACGGTATGCCTCGTTTGATTCCGGAGCCGGGAAGTCTTTTGAAAATGGTGCGCTTGATTTTGGACAATTGTATGAAATAGCCAAAGAGAATGGAGAGTTGCCTTTAACGAGTGGAAAACAAGAATTGTTCGAGAATCTTATCAATCAATACATATAGCCTATGGAGTCCGTAATGGAATTTGGGGATTGGATCGTTTTAGGTATCTATCTTTTAGCATTGATCGGGGTGGCCGTTTGGGTAATTCTACAAAAGAACAAGGATACAGA
>JBCBZE010000219.1:0-6061 GCA_039815505.1 Bacteroidota bacterium
CTTTTGTTTAGGACATCTATTTATTTTCTTGTTACGATCTCCTTTTTTACAGGTGCGCTAGGTGTTTTATCCTTGTTTTTTGAGCTTAATATCAATTTAAAATATGGCTGGTGGTTGTGGGATAAAAGATTTTGGGCGCTCATTTTTTATATTGTTTTATCCTCTTTTGTGTTTTCTTTCTTAAAAATTGCCACGGAGCGTTTTGGAAAAGGGGTTTTTGTCAAAGTGCTCTTGGGGAAATATAAGAACCCAAGGGAGGAAGAACGTATTTTTATGTTTCTGGATTTAAAGGACTCCACTTCCATCGCGGAAAAGATCGGACACCTTACGTACAGCCAATTTCTTCAAGATTGTTTTTATGATTTAAACTCGGTCGTTCCCAAATATAATGCGGAAATTTACCAATATGTTGGGGATGAAGCGGTCCTTAGTTGGCCCTATAGAAGAGGTCTGGCCAATAACAACTGTATTGCCCTGTTTTATGCTTTTGAGGAACAAAAGCTTTCCAGGCGGGAGTATTATATGGAAAAATATGGTATTTTTCCGAAGTTTAAGGCAGGTTTACACGGAGGCCGGTTAATGGCTGCCGAAGTGGGCTTTGTGAAAAAAGAACTTGCCTATCATGGGGATGTGATCAATACATCGGCCCGTATTCAGGCAGAATGTAATAAGCATAACGTAGACCTTATCCTGTCCGAAGAGCTGTTGAAAGATTTGAGGATCGAACATTTTACCGCTTCCAGGTCCTTGGGAAACGTCTTGTTGAAGGGGAAGCGGAAAAAAATAGGTATATATACTCTAATGCCATATGATTAAAAGTCTGTACCACCGTAGATTTGAATGTTTTTTGGCCACGCAAATCCTAATTCTCTTCGGCTCTCTATTAGTGCCGCATGATTTGTACGAATATGTTTTATTGCCCCTTCTTTTTTTATTGAACATTACCGCCGGCATATTGCTGATTTCCAAGAATCGGAAACTTATGTGGTTTTGCGTTGCCCTATTTGTCGCTTCGTCCGCTGTGTTCGGTTCCAGTATGATTACAAGATCTGGGGAAGGGAATATTCTCATTAGACTTTCTATCTATTTCATTTTTCATATCATAGTCACTCTGAATATTATCAAACAGGTTTGGGGCGCTAAATTTGTAAGCAAAAATGTTATTATAGGCCTTATGAGCGGTTATATATCCCTAGGACTTTTGGCATTTTTTTTATTTATGTCAATTGAGTTGATAGAACCCGGCTCTTTTCAAGGAATTCTGATGGATACCGAAAGATTGGAACTACGAATGGATGCCATTATGTACTATGCATATATTACATTGTTGACCATTGGATATGGGGAAATAGTCCCCACGACCGCCATTGCGCAAAAAGCGGCGGTTTTGGTAGGCCTTATAGGTCAATTTTATATGGTTATAATAACGGCCGTCGTAATCGAAAAATACATTAGGCATTCATCTAAGGACTAAATCGGATTTTTATTACAAGCAAACCGTATGGACTACTACATTATTATAACGGCATTGATTTTCTTGGCAGCAATTTTTGGATACATCAATGCCCGATACTTAAAACTGCCTACGACCATCGGCTTAATGCTGATTACCATTCTTTACACATTGGCGGTTATTGTATTAAGTTACTTCGATGATACACTGCTTAAGGCCGAGATTGAATTGATTCAACAGATTGATTTTGAAACGGTCTTAATGGACTATATGTTGAGTTTTCTGCTTTTTGCAGGAGCGTTGCATACCAATTTTCAGCAACTAAAAGTACAGCGGTGGCCAATTATTATATTTGCCACCATTGGTGTTTTGACCTCTACATTTCTTATCGGGACCTTCCTATATTATGTATTCCAACTGTTTGATATGGGGGTTGCCTATATACTTTGCCTGCTTTTCGGCGCTTTAATTTCCCCTACGGACCCTATAGCTGTACTTGGGATTCTAAAACAAGCAAAGGTGCCTAAAAAATTGGAGACCAAAATTGTAGGAGAGTCTCTTTTCAATGATGGTGTTGGCGTGGTAGTCTTTTTGACATTATTTCAAATTGCTTCGTCCGATAGTGGATCTGTAGAGCCCATCGATATAGTACAATTGTTTGGACAGGAAGTTTTTGGGGGCATTCTATTGGGATTGTTGGTCGGATGGATAGCTTACAAATTGATGCGGTCCATTGACGATTTTAGTATAGAGGTAATCATTACTTTGGCCGCCGTAATGATGGGTACCGTCACCGCACAGAAACTTCATTTATCGGCCCCCTTGGCCATGGTGGCCGCGGGATTATTGATCGGTAATGATAAAGTAAGGGATGCAGTAATGTCCGAAGTTACTGAACGCTATGTGGATAAATTTTGGGAATTGATAGATATATTGCTCAACGCCATTCTTTTTGTACTGATAGGCATGGAAATGTTAGTGTTGGTATATGAGACAAATTATATATTGGCAGGTATTTTGGCCATACCCATTACCCTGATCTGCAGGTATGCAGCACTATGGCTCCCGATAAAAGTCTTTCAAAAGAAATTGGATTTTGTGCCCTACACCAATATAATTATGACATGGGGTGGATTAAGAGGTGGTATTTCAATTGCCCTGGCCCTGAGTTTATCCAATGAAATGTATAGGGAAATGTTTCTGGTAATGACCTATATTGTGGTTGTATTTTCAATTCTAGTTCAAGGGTTGACCATTGAAAAGCTGGTAAAAAAAGTCTTACCGGATACGGCTGTTTAATATAAGTCGCCAACGATATATTAACTCCTTAAAATGAGGGTTAAAGTTTCCTAATCGTTACCAAAATATCAAATCCCAACTTCAAAACGAAATACGCATAGTAGTTGAATTAATTCAACAAAAATACCTTCCCAACCTTCTATTTTTAGGAAACATAAATTCATAAATCCGATCAACATGGGCGATAAAATTGATGAACTAAAAGAAAAATTTTCCGGTAAACTAGAGAAGACAAAGGAGAAAGTAACCCAAATAGAACAAAACACTTTGGAAATCAGGGAAACGGCCAAAGAATCGTTTGAAACCTTTAAATCAGACTTGGAGGAAAGAATAAAAAAGGGTAAAAAATCACACGCTAAGGCAAAATCAAAGGTTAAAAAAACGAAAGCCGACTTTAAAGAAAGTCTAGCCAGTTTTAAAAAAGAGCATACACTGGAGAGGGCAAAAGCAAAGGCAGAATATGCCGAAAAATATGCCTTGGCCAGTATAAAGCAAGTGAACATTACAATTGAAAGTGCTGAAATTGCTATTTCAGAAGCCATAATAGCTGCATTGGAAGTAGAAGAGCTCGAATGAAAAAACAGAAGATTTCCCTATAAAAAATCCCCCGAATGCCGATAAGCAAACTTTAGTGTTTTTTATTGTGTTGTGAAAGAAAGGCCCCAAAAAATGTTTTGGGGCTTTTCAATATGCTAGAAATTAGGGCATGCCCCTAATAATTTTTTGGTCTATATTAAGAACATTTACTACTTTTTAGAAGAAATAAAGTATAAGTGACATTTTAAAGAATATGATCAAAAAACCTGTACACACTTTTGGATGTCTGCTCATTTGTTTTTCAATGATGACATGCCGCCAACGTGTGGATACATCTACGGAACAAGTTTCCCTTCCTGCCCACATAAATACATCGGGGGGACCTCCGGGAATGGTTTGGATTCCGGGAGGCCACTATAAAATGGGAGCATTGCATACGGATACCGAAGCTCGTGACGATGAAAGACCCGCCCATGATGTGCGGGTCACGGGATTTTGGATGGATACGACCGAAGTGACCAATGCGCAATTCGAGGTTTTTGTAAAGACTACGGGTTATGTGACCACCGCGGAAAAAAAACCAGATTGGCAAGAACTGAAAAAACAGGTGCTGCCAGGTACTCCCAAACCTCATGATTCCTTGTTGGTTGCCGCATCCATGGTCTTTACCCCGGTAGATACCAGAAATCTTTTGGATTGGACCCAATGGTGGTCTTGGGTTCCAGGGGCAAACTGGGAACATCCCCAAGGACCTAATAGTCACATCAAAGGGAAAGAAGATCATCCTGTGGTTCAAGTTTCCTGGGACGACGCCCAAGCTTATTTAAAATGGGCGGGCAAACGCTTACCCACGGATGCGGAATGGGAATTTGCGGCGAGAGGTGGATTAAAAAACAAATTGTATCCCTGGGGAGATGATACTACCATTAGCTCTTTTGGCAATACATGGCAGGGTACGTTCCCTTTATATAATAGTATGGAAGATGGATACCTTACCACCGCACCGGTAGGGAGCTATAAACCAAATAGGTATGGTTTGTACGACATGGCGGGTAATGTGTGGGAATGGACGTCGGATTGGTACAATGTCTCCTATTATTCCGAGATTGCCCAAAAAGGGGTTGCCGAAGACCCAAAAGGGGCGGACCAGCCCTATGACCCAAGACAACCAAGAATGCCACAGCGTGTACAACGCGGGGGGTCTTTTTTATGCAATGGTAGTTATTGCAGCAGTTACCGATCTAGCGCACGGATGCAGTCTAGCCCAGATACCAGCCAAGATCATGTAGGTTTTAGGGGGGTAATGACGCAAAAGCAATGGGAAGATAGAAAAAACGGTAAAATACAATAAAGGGGAATTGAATAGGATTTTTTAACTTATCTAGTTATGAAAGCATATGATCATATTATTTTAGGTTCCGGCCAGGCGACAGGAACACTTTTGGGACGACTTATACCCACAGGAGATACGATCGCCGTAATTGAAGAGGGCAAAGTGGGAGGTAGCTGTGTTAACTACGGTTGTACCCCTACCAAAACCATGGTAGCCAGTGCCCGTGCCTTTCATATGGCAAAAAGAGGGGACTTTTTCGGTTTCCATGCAGATACTGTACAATTGGATTATACCCGGGTTCGGGAGCGAATGAACGAAATACGCAATGGCAGTAGTAACGGATTGCAAAATTGGATGGAACATACAGCAAATGTAGACCTGATCCGTGGCAGGGGAATGTTCGTTGGTGACAAAACCTTACAAATAGAAGATACGCAGATTTCAGGGAAAAACATATATATCAATGTGGGTACCAGACCTCGAATTCCCAATATTGAGGGTATTGCCGATGTGCCTTGGATGGATAGTGCCCGTCTTCTGGAAAAAGAAACCTTACCAAAACATCTAATTGTCTTGGGAGGTGGATACATAGGTGTTGAGTTTGGCCAGATATTCAGAAGGTTTGGTTCCCGGGTGACCATAATTCAAAGTAAGGACCAGCTGATGCCAAGAGAGGATAGGGATGTAGCTGATGCCGTTTTGTCCTTTATAAAAGAAGAAGGGGTGGAGGTCATCCTCAATGCAAGGGCGGTCTCCGTGAAGAAAAAAAATGAAGCTATTCTTCTAACTATTGAAGTAGCAGGAAAAGAGCGGTTGGTCAAGGGATCGGACTTCCTCGTTGCTACAGGTCGTATACCCAATAGCGATACCATTCAGTTAGAAAAAACATCCCTAAAAACAAACGTAAGGGGATATTTAGAAGTCAATGATTTCTGCCAAACATCGGTAAAGGGGGTATATGCAGTTGGCGATGTTAATGGGCATGGAGCGTTTACCCATACCTCGGTAAACGATGCCGAGATCGTTTTGGACCATTTGTTTGGTGGAGAGCGAGCATTATCCAAGCGTATTCCCATTTATGCCCTGTTTACGGACCCTCCCTTGGGCAGGGTGGGAATGACCGAAAAAGAGGCTTTGGCAACAGGCAAAAAAGTATTAAAAGCGGTACGCCCCATGTCCAAAATCAGTAGGGCAAAGGAAATGGGGGAAACCAAGGGATTTGCCAAATTGTTGGTAGATGCGGAAACGGATCTTATCTTGGGTGCTTCCATACTAGGGATAGGAGGGGATGAGATTATCAATATGTTTGCAACCATTATGCATAGTGGCATACAATGTCGAAATTATAGAAGGGTCGTATTGGTGCATCCCACTGTTTCAGAATTGATGCCTTGGATACTGGATGGAATTAAGGAGGCGATGGAAAAGGCTTAACTGAA